>DAOTXI010000256.1:0-4966 GCA_034435475.1 Anaerolineales bacterium | reverse complement strand
GCATGGGTTTGTACTTCTCTATCGCTTCACGCACGGACCTCGAGCCTGCGCCGTGCAAAATGACCTGTCCACCCTCCGTGATCTGTTCGGGCGGATCCTTCGTCCAGTCAAGTTTTGGGCAGGTATCGAGGGTCGAGTCGATGGGCGGATCATGAAAGTTGAAAACGGCTTTTTGCATATCGGGCACTTTCGCCGCCATGTCATCGATCAATTTGCCGAGTTCCTCCTCCGAGACTTCGCGCGGAGTGTTCCAGGGCGTGGGCGTACTGATGCCCACAGAGATCATGGTGTGGTCGTCGTCAAGATGCACCAATTCATTTTCACAGGCGAAAAACGATTCAGTCGACTGTTCCTTCATGACATTTACCACCTCCCATTCATCATCGTTGCCGCCGGTGACGAAACACTTGATACCCGTGCCCTTCAAGCGCTCCTCGGCGAGGTTGACCCAATTGATCAATTTCTGCCGCGCGAGTTCGTTGAACAAAGCGTGGACCGCGGCGGGGTCGGCTTGCAGGGTTTGGAACTCATCCTGTTGCATAATCTTGTAATAGAAGCCGAGGATATCCAGTTTGCCGGTCAGGGCTTTCAATTCCTCCTCGCTGGCAAGATGCTCCACCCGTCCCTGCACCGTGGCACGGTGATGGCCGTTACCCTCCTCGATGATGGGGATCATCAACTTGCCCTGAATATCCCCGCCCATCACCAGCGTGTTGACGTTGTAGAACTTGCCCGCATTGATGAACTTGCGAAAGGTCCGCTCCGAGCCGTGCAGATAGGTGGCGAAGAACAATCGCTTCGGTTCTTTCTTCGTTTTTTTTGAAAAGAGGAATGCCATGAGGTTCTCCAAAAAATGCCGCGCAGGAGACGTTCTCCAACGTCGCCGGATGCGTAAGTGAACGCATCCTACGCGGAACAATATCAGGCAGGGTAAGGCTCGGGGTCGGCGATCAGGCAGGATACGGAGTGTGAGGCGAGTTCGTCCATTGCGGAGGCGGGGAATCTGAAATCCGTCACCAATTTGTCCACTTCATCCAAGGTGGAAATCTGATAGTTGGATACCACGCCCCACTTGCTGTAGTCGGCGGCGATGATGACCTGACCGCGCGTGCGTTCGACCATTTTACGCACAACTTCAGACTCGGGCAGGCTTGGAACGGTGCAGCCGTGTTTGAGGGAGATGCCATCCACGCCGAGAATGGCTTTATTGGCGTAGACCATGTTCAAATTGTCCAGGGCGAAACTGCCCGCCAGGGAGTTTGACCGGGATTGGAATTCACCGCCGATCAGGTTGTAGTGAAAGCCCGGTTCGCCAAGGTCCATGACCGCGCTGACATTGTTGGTAAAAACCGTAATACGTGAATCGCGGCGGATATGCTGGAGCACCTGGGTGGCGGTCGTGCCGCTGTTGATGAAAACGATATCGCCGTCCTCGATGAGCGAGGCGGCGAGTTCGCCGATTCTTTTCTTTTCTTCGGGGTGATGCTGGGCGCGCTGCTGGTATTCCTGTTCGAGGATCATGCGCTGGCTGAGAATGGCGCCCCCGTGCGTGCGTTCGAGGAGACCCTTCTGCTCCATCCACTCCAGGTCGCGGCGGACGGTGGCTTCGGAGGTTTCCAACAAGCCACACAGGTCGGCGGTGCGCGCGATCTGATGAACTGCCAGATATTCCTGAATTTTCTCTCGCCGTTGAGCCGGGATAAGGGGTCTGCTCATCTATTAATCTCGTATAAGAGATGACGGAAAATGCTCGCTTTTGTCGTTTGATTATATAGGTATCTGATAAAATTTGCAAGTTTTTGATTTTTTCATTATAATGAAAGTCAAATTACCTGCGAATTTTCAGGAAATTCATGGCTATTCCACCTCATTCTCAGGAGTCTATCAATGACGAACAGCACCATTGGGATGGGTCAACAAGATCAGTCTGAAAGGGAAAAATTCGAGAATGAGTTGAAGGCGATTCTCAAAGCCAGTGACGATGCGGGCATTCTGATGCGCGTGATCGGGTCGCTGGCTTTTCAAATGCATTGCCCGCAGTTTGGGTATTTGCAAGCCGCCATGGGGCGCGCCTATACAGACATCGACTTTGGCGCGTATAAAAGGCAGAACAAAGAAATCAGCGCCATGTTTGCAAAGATGGGGTATGTCGAGAATCGGGAGGTTTTCATCGGCACCGAAGGGGAGCGCGCAATCTTCGACAAACCCGGCACAGGTTTGCATGTGGATATCTTTTACGAAAAACTCGATTTCTGCCATGCCATTTACTGGAAGGACCGGCTCGAGGTGGACTCCCCCACCATTCCGCTGACGGAATTACTGCTGGAGAAGATGCAAATCGTGCAGATCAACGAAAAGGATATTATCGACACGATCATGTTATTACTCGAACATCCCCTGGGGGATACGGACAAGGAAACCATCAACATTAAACTTGCCGCACAATTATGCGCGAATGAATGGGGTCTCTGGCGCACCACCACGATGAATCTCGATAAAGTAAAACAACTCGCCCAACATTACTCACAACTGACCGATGAACAAAAAAATACAGTGACCTCGCAGGTCGATGCGATCGTGAAACGCCTGAACGACGAGCCGAAGCCCCTGGCGTGGAAAATCCGCGACCGGGTGGGCGACCGGGTGAAGTGGTACAAGGATGTGGATGAGGTTTAAACATTGCGGAGTCGAACGTCTCCCGACGTTCGCGCGAAAATCGGGAGATTTTCGAGTCCGTTTATTGAAGGAGCCAACATGGGAAAATTTGTAAAAGATATCATGCACGCCAATTTGATCACCTGCAAAGCGGATGCCACGCTCGGGCGGGTGGCAGTTTTATTGCACAACAACCACGTGCATGCCCTGGTGGTCAACGACCGCGACGGGCGCGCCATTGGAATCATTTCGGACTTCGACCTGTTGGCGGGTGAATGGCTCTCCTCCGACCCGGACAGCCTGAATACGATGCGCAGGTTGACCGCCTCCGACTTGATGTCGCATCCCATCAATTTCATTGAATCGAACCTTCCATTGGAGGAAGCGGTGAAGGAATTTGCCGAGACCGACGTCAACCGTATGGTGGTGACCGAGAACGGCAAGCCGGTGGGCATCATTTCACTATCCGATTTTGTCGCCCACATCGCTTCACATGAAAGCATCAAACGCGGCAGTGTCGGCGATGTGATGTCGGACGCGATTCTCGTCTGCCGCGGCAAGACGCCGATCCTCTCCGCCGCGCGGGCAATGACTTCGGCGGGGTGGCGCTCGGTGCTGGTCGTGGATGCAAAGGGAAAGGTGTTGGGCGTGGTCAGCGGCAGGGATCTGCTTCCCTACGTCGAGCACGGCAAGGCGGAGAGCAGGATCGTCCGCGACGTGATGCACCCTGCTCTGACCATCGACATTACCGCCAGCCTGCGTGAAGCCGCGGATATGATGATCCAAAACCACTATCACCGCCTGGTGGTGGTGGATCGCGAAAATCCGGATGCGTTTCCGCTTGGTGTGATCTCTTCCTTCGATATTGTTGCACAGATGGCAAAACCCGATTCGGTCTGGCAGAAATAATTTCGTAGGTCACGCTTGAAGCGTGACCTACTCTACTTTCAGGAGACCTTCATGTCTGAATTCCCAACACAAGCCCAGGTCGTCATCATCGGCGGCGGCGTGGGCGGGGCAAGCATCGCCTATCATCTCACCAAACTCGGCTGGAAGGATGTCGTCGTCCTTGAACGCCACGAATTGACCTCCGGCTCCACCTGGCACTCGGCGGGTCTCGTCGGGCAGATGCGTTCCGACGCAAACCTGACCCGCATGATGCACTACAGCACCGACCTGTATCGCAGCCTCAAAGCCGAAACCGGACAAGACACCTCATGGCGCGAAGTCGGCGGTATTCGTTTGGCTTCCTCTCACGAGCGCATGGAAGAAACCAAGCGCCTTGTCGGATTAGCCCGCTCCTTCGGCGTGCCCATGGAGTTGATCTCCCCCAAAGAAGCGCAAGACATGTTCCCGCTCATGGACATCACCGGCGTGGTTGGCGCGGCGTACACCCCCAACGATGGTTCGATTGACCCGACGGGTCTCACTAACGCCCTTGCCATTGGCGCAAAGAATCGCGGCGCGCGTTTCTTCTTCTATACCAATGTGGAGAAGATCAATGTGGTCAACGGGCGTGTGACCGAAGTAGTCACGGATAAAGGTACGATCAAAACCGAGGTTGTGGTCAACGCCTCCGGCATGTGGGGACGCGAAGTCGGCAAAATGGTCGGCTTGAATCTGCCGGTCATCCCGATGGCGCATTTATACATTCTCACCGAACCCATCCAAGGTGTCACCAATAAATTCCCCAACCTGCGCGACCCTGATTTGCTCGTGTACTGGCGCGAAGAAGTCGGCGGACTTGTCACTGGCGGTTATGAACGTCAACCCGCCACGTTTGGCATGAACGGCATTCCGCGTGATTTCAAATTCAAATTACTCGAACCTGATTGGGAACGCTTCACTCCGTTGATGGAAAATTCCATCCGCCGCGTGCCTGCCGTGGAAAGCGCCCCTGTGAAATTGCTGCTCAACGGACCTGAAGGCTTCACACCCGATGGAGAATTCCTGCTCGGTCCCACTTCCGTCAAATGTTTCTGGGTGGCGTGCGCATTCTGCGCGCATGGTCTGGCTGGCGCAGGCGGCATCGGCAAGGTGATGGCGGAATGGATCGTGGATGGCTCGCCAGAATGGGACGTTTGGCGTTTGGATGTGCGCCGCTTTGGTCCGAACTACAACAGCCTCGAATACGCGCGCGCGCGTACATTTGAAACCTACACCCAGTATTACGACATTCACTACCCCGCCGAAGAAAGACTCTCCAAGCGCAATGTGCGCGTCTCCCCCACCTACTTCCGCCTGCGCGACCTCGGCTGCACCTTTGGCGAGAAGATGGGTTGGGAACGTCCAAACTGGTTCCGCAAATACG
>DAOTXI010000255.1:0-4217 GCA_034435475.1 Anaerolineales bacterium | reverse complement strand
CTGTGGCAATTGGCGCCACTATTATTTTTCTGCTCCTGCGGCGCGAAAACCTCCTCCACAACGCCCCCAGAAAGGAATTATCCGAACGCCGCTCTGCCGCCTTCGACTGCCTTCTCGAAGGCGTTCAGATTATTGACCGTAACTGGCGTTACATTTATGTAAATGAAGCGGCTGCCCATCAGGGGCATAATACCCGCGCCACACTGATGGGCCGTTCGATGATGGAGATACACCCTGGCATCGAAAACACGGAGGGCTTTGCTGTCATGCGCGACAGCATGGTCAACCGCGTCACGCGCCAGATGGAAAACGAGTCTGTCTACCCCGACGGTTCGCGTGGATGGTTCAATCTCAGCATCCAGCCGGTTCCAGAGGGAATTCTGATTCTTTCCGTGGATATCACGGCCCGCAAACAGGCGGAACAATCTGCCCGATGGGGCGAAGATCAATACCGACGGTTAATAGAACATTCTCCATACGGCGTGGTTATACATCAGCAGGGCAGGGTGGCATACCTGAACCCGGCAGGCATGAACGCAATTAAAGCGCAAAACATTGAAGATGTCCTGGGCAAACCGGTTATGGACTTTGTCCACCCGGATTCGCGCGCCGCTGTTGTAAGACGTTTGCAGGAAATGGCTGAAGGCAGGGAAGCGCCTCCGTTGGAAGAGAAATTCATTCGGCTTGATGGTGAGGCGATAGATGTCGAAGTGACGGCATATCCCTTTGTCTATCACGACCAGCCAGCCGTGCAGGTTGTTTTTCGTGATATTACAGAACGCAGCCAGGCGGAAGCAGCGCTGCGCGAGGCGGAAACCCGTTACCGCACGCTGGTGGAACAATTGCCGAATGTGGTTACGTATATTGATTCAGCCGATCCCACAATCGGCACACTGTATGTAAGCCCACAAATCACGGATATGCTTGGGTTTACCCCGCAAGAGTGGGCTTCCGATCCCAAAATGTGGCATAGCCGTATTTACCACGAAGACCGCGAGCGTGTCTTGACGGAGGACAGGCGGCATGATGAAACTGGACAAACGCTCACCAGCGAATACAGGGTGGTCGCAAAAAACGGTCATTTGGTCTGGGTGTATGACGAGGCGGTCATGCTTCACGATGAGTCTGGCAAACCGTTGTACTCACACGGGATCATGATAGACATCACAGAGCGTAAACTGGCGGAGGTCGCGCTACGAGAAAGCGAGAGGAAGTATCGCGCCCTCTTCGAACAAAGCCATGATGCCATGTTCATCCTTGACCTTCATGGCAACCACCTTGTCGCCAATCAGCGCGCCGCAGACATGCTGGGATATACGCCCGAGGAAATGGTCGGGCTTTCATTTAAAGCCACCTCGGCGGAAATAGCGCAAAGCGAAGATATCTTAAAACGCCTTCTGGGCGGCGAACAGGTGCCCCTGTACGAACACACCTTCCGCAAAAAGAACGGGGATTTGATCCCGGTCGAAATCAACGTTGAACTGATCCGCGACTTGTACGGGAACCCGTTGCACATCCAGAGCGCTGTCCGCGACATATCCGAACGAAAACGGGCGGAACAGGCTTTGCGCGAAAGCGAAGAAAAACTACGTCTATTCATTGACCATGCGCCAGTCGCCCTCGCCATGTTAGACCGCCAAATGCGCTACGTCGCCGTCAGCCGCCGTCTGATGACCGAGTACAACCTTGAAGATATGGATATTATTGGCAGGAAGCATTACGAAGTTTTTCCAGACATTCCAGAACGCTGGAAGGAAATCCACCGCCGCTGCCTGGCAGGCGAGGTCATCCGCTCGGAAGAGGACGAGTTCATCCGCATGGATGGGAGCGTTCAGTGGCTGCGTTGGGAAGTCCTGCCCTGGTACACGGCAGCCGATGAAATTGGCGGCATTGTCATCTTTACCGAGGAAATCTCGGAGCGCAAACGGGCGGAAATGGAACTAAGGCGATATGCTCAAAATACCGCCGCCATGTACGAACTCAGCCAGCAACTCCTGACAAGTTCGAATCTCGATTGGGTATATACCAGCGCCCATCGCGCTGTTCAAAAAATGATGCCCTGCGACTCGTTTGTCATTTCGATTTTAGACAGCAAGACTCACGAAATCGAAGATGTTTATTTATGGGATGTGGACAAGCGCTGGCCTCCGGAAAGATACCCTGTCAGTGATCCCGAACTAACAGTTTATATTATTTCCGAAGCCAGACCCCTTCTGGTAAACCACTGGGACGAATCGCATGACCGTCTGACCGGCGCCACCCGGTTTGGTTATGCGGATCAAGATACCCTGTCGGTGCTGGCTGTCCCCTTATTCTACACCAACGGCGAGTGTTTTGGGATGATCTCCGCCCAGGCATATCCACCGGATGCCTACACAGAGGAACATCTTAAACTACTTGCCACCGTGGCAAGCCAGATCTCGGAAACCATAGAAAATGTGCATCTTGTAAGCGATCTTCAAAAATCGAATATCGAGCTATTCCTGGCTTATGACGCCACGATCGAAGGCTGGTCGCGCGCCATGGACCTGCGCGATAAGGAAACAGAAGGTCATACCCAGCGCGTCACCAGCCTGACCCTTGAACTTGCCAGACAAATGGGCCTCCCCGAACCGGAGATCGTTCAGATCCGCCGAGGAGCGCTCCTGCACGACATTGGCAAACTCGGCGTGCCGGATATCATCCTGCTAAAATCAGATATGCTGACAGATGAAGAATGGCAGGTGATGCACAAGCATCCGCAGTTCGCTTATGAGATGCTCGCCGGGATTGATTACCTGAAAGACGCGCTGGACATTCCCTATTGTCATCATGAACGATGGGATGGGAAGGGATATCCGCGCGGACTGAAGGGCAAGGAGATTCCGCTTGCCGCCCGCATCTTTGCCGTCGTGGACGTCTGGGATGCCATTACGACAGACCGCCCCTACCGAAATGGCTGGTCCAGGGAGGCGGCCATCCAGCATATCCGTTCCGAATCAGGCAAGCACTTCGACCCCAGGGTTGTGGACAATTTTCTCGCTTTGATCGAACGGGAACGATGATGGGCAGGTATGTGAAAAAAAGACGGCGAATGCCACATCGCCGTCTTTTTTTCACTCGTAGATGAGGTTGATGCCGCCCACCGGCTTGCTATTGCGCGAGCACCTTTACCATATGATAGTACTCCATGTTGACCTTGCGTTTGTTCGTGATGACCTCATCAAGCGCGACGAACTCGATCCCCTTGCTTTTGAGCCCGGTCATTACGCCATGAGTCCCCTCCTTGAGCGCCTCCACAGCGCGGACTCCCATGCGGGATGCCAGCAACCGGTCATACGCCGTTGGCGAACCGCCGCGCTGAATGTGCCCAAGAATGGTCATACGGGTCTTGAAACCGAGGTCCATATCGTCAATCATTTTTGCCAATTCCGGGGTGCCGATCCCCGAACCTTCGGCATTGATGATGATGGCGTGGGTCTTTCCGCGCCGATAGGCATCCTCCACCGCCGAAGCCACGTCCCCGCTCACAAAAGGCGTCTCAGGGATGAGAACGATCTCCGCCCCGCAGATAATACCCGCCATTACCGCGAGATAGCCGCTGTTGCGTCCCATTGTTTCGATCAGGAAGGCGCGCTGGTGCGATGATGCCGTATCGCGCAGTTTATCCACTGCGTCCATGATGGTGTTCATGGCGGTATCAGTGCCAATGGAGATGTTCGTACCCCAAATATCGTTATCAATACTGGCAGGGATGCCGATCACCTTGACGCCCTGTTTCGAAAGCGCATTCGCCCCGTTCATCGAACCTTCGCCGCCGATGACAATCAAGGCATCCATGCCCGCCTCGTTCATGTTGCGGATCGCATCGCGCTGCCCGCCTGGTTCCTGAAACCGCTTGCTCCTGCTGGTCATCAGGAATGTCCCGCCGCGTTCCAGGATGCCGCCCACATCCCGCGCCCCGAGTTGACGAAACTCGCCGTTCAGCAAGCCGTCGTATCCTTGCATCACGCCGATCACGTTCATGTTATTCGCCAGCGCAGTCCGCACTACGGCGCGGATCGCCGGATTCATACCCGGCGCATCTCCGCCGGAAGTGAGAACTCCAATTGTAAATTTATCCGTCATTTTTTCTATAGCGCGGGATGTCATCCCGCGTTAATCCTTCTTTATTACAAAAGTGTCAAAATCGCGCGCCACTGTTGTGTTTTGGAAGACCGACTGCGCCTCTGCAAGCA
>DAOTXI010000254.1:0-2748 GCA_034435475.1 Anaerolineales bacterium | reverse complement strand
GGGCAAGGCCGATTACGAGCGCGTGCTCAGGGAGATGCGCCTCGCAGACGGGACGCTCTTCCCGCTTCCGATCACGCTGACGGCTGACCCGAAGGAGTTGCCGACGGTGGGTGAAGAACTGGCGTTGCGTTCTGCGAACTTCGACCTGATTGCCGTGATGCGTCTCGATGAAGTTTATCACTGGGACGCCGAGACCGAAGCCGCGCTGGCTTACGGCTCGACGGACCCCAAGCACCCGATGATCTCTGAAATGGGGCGTTGGGGCAAGGTCTGCATCAGCGGGCCGATGAAGGTTGTGAACCTGCCCAAGTATTACGACTTCGTCAACCTGCGCCACACCCCGGCTCAGGTGCGCGAAATGCTCGAAGCAATGGGTCACGATAACGTCGTCGCCTTCCAGACCCGCAATCCTTTACACCGCATCCACGAAGAACTAACCAAGCGCGCCGCGGCCCAGGTCAACGGATCGTTGATTGTCCATCCTGTCGTCGGCATGACCAAGCCCGGCGACGTGGATCACTACACCCGCGTCCGCACCTACAAAGCATTGGTTGATAACCACTACGACAAGAAAAGCACCATGCTCAGCCTGCTTCCGCTCGCCATGCGCATGGCTGGACCAAAGGAAGCCATCCTTCACGCCATCATCCGCCGCAACCACGGCGCGAACCACTTCATCGTCGGGCGCGATCATGCGGGACCCGGAAATGACTCCACGGGCAAACCGTTCTACGGTCCGTATGATGCGCAGGAGATCATGAAGCAGTACGAAGCCGAACTCGGCGTCAAAATGGTTCCGTTCGAGATGCTCGTTTACCTTCCCGACGAAGACCGCTATGTGGAAGAAAAGGATGTGCCGAAGGGCGCGAAGGTTGCCAACATTTCCGGAACGCAAGTCCGCGATGATTATCTTGCCAAGGGCAAACTGCTGCCCGAATGGTTTACCCGCCCTGAGACCGCCGAAATTTTGCGTGAGATGTATCCTCCGCGCCACAAACAGGGATTTTGCATCTGGTTTACTGGCTTAAGCGGTTCGGGAAAATCTGCCACGACGCAAGTGCTCACCACTTTGCTGCTTGAGCGCGGACGTGAAACCGCCATCCTCGACGGCGACGTGGTCCGCACGCACCTTTCAAAAGGTCTTGGCTTCAGCAAAGAAGACCGCGACACCAACATCCTGCGCATTGGTTTCGTGGCTGGCGAAATTGCCCACGCGGGCGGCATCGTCATCTGCGCCGCCATCAGCCCCTACCGCGCCACCCGCGAAGAAGCCCGCAAGATGGTCGGCGAGAACTTCATCGAAGTCTACATGGACACGCCTGTCGAAGTCTGTGAACAGCGCGACGTGAAAGGTCTCTACGCCAAAGCCCGCCAAGCCATGGTTGACGGCAAACCAATGGGCTTCACCGGCGTGGACGATCCCTACGAGCCGCCCATCAAGACGGAGATCACGCTCAAGGGGTATGAATCGACACCTGAAGACAATGCCCGTATCATCATCAAGTATTTGGAAAATCAAGGCTTCCTGCTTCCGGTAAAATAATGTAGGTTTGTTACGGATTACGAATTACGCAACACGAAATTCGTAATCCGTGATCCGTAACATCCTCCCATGACTGTTCGACGTCCCCTCCTCGCTTCATTCTTAATCCTTGTCCTGTTTGCTCTTTCAGGGACCTTTCTCATCCTGTATGCGACTCCGCAAGGCATGGGGCTTTCAGATGATTCCATCGCCTACATTGCCGGGGCAAGAAGCATCCTGAGCGGACAAGGGTATCGTGAAGCGTGGCTGGCATCCAATCAACCGGTCACCCATTTCCCTCCGGGCTTTTCTTCTGTGCTTGCCTTTGTCGGTTTGAGCGGGTTTGATCCCCTGCGCGGCACACGCCTGGTTAACTCGCTTTTGTTCGGCGCGAACATTTTTCTGCTCGGTCTCATCGGCTGGCGCATGACCAAATCGCACATGGCGGGGATTGCGCTCGCCCTCTTGGTTTTGATCAATGGCTCGCTTTTTCGCGTCCACACCACGGCGATGAGCGAGCCGCTGTATATCTTTTTTACGCTGGCGGCATTCCTTGCTTTTTCACAATACCTTTTGAGCGAAGAAAAGAATTCCATAAAATTTTTATTTCTTGTTTCTGTCTTTACCGCCTTCGCCTACCTGACCCGCTACGCCGGTCTTGCCCTGCTTGCCACATGCCTTGTTTCACTCTTCATTCTTCACGACACATGGCGCAAACGTCTCACCAGCGCAGGCATCTTCCTCGCCGGCTTCCTCCCCTTCGCCCTGGCATGGAGTATCCGCAACCGCCTGCTGACGGATAACGCCACCAATCGTCAACTCGTCTTTCACCCCATCACGGCAGAAAATATTCAACTCGGCATTTCCAATTTCGCCGCCTTTCTTTTGCCCGTTGAAGAATGGCGCAAAACGCTCATCAAAATTCCCAACCTATTTACCGCCATTCTCGTCCTTATTCTTTTCTCTCTGCTTGCCTGGCTTATGACAAAAGGCTTGAAGAAGTTTTTCAACCCCGCAAACAAAACGCCCGAAATTCTCTCCTTCATCAACGCGCTTTACATCTTTGGCTATCTGGCATCCATCCTTTCTTCGATGACATTTTTCGACGCCAGCACCAAGTTTCAGCTTCGCATCCTTGCGCCGGTGTATGTTGGTCTACTCGTCATGCTGGTTTACTCCGGCTGGCAATTCTGGCAAAAATCTACAACATCATCACTGATCACGCA
>DAOTXI010000253.1:0-16669 GCA_034435475.1 Anaerolineales bacterium | reverse complement strand
ACGCCGCGCGCGCCGTCAATGGTGATGTCGAGCAGTTGGCTGGAGATCGCCTGTTCGGCGGCATTCTTCGCGCGGTCGTCGCCGGAGCCGCGACCGACAGCCATAAGCGCCGCGCCGCCTTCGGACATGATCGTGCGCACATCGGCGAAGTCGAGGTTGATCAAGCCGGGGATGGTGATCAACTCGGAAATGCCCTGAATGCCCTGATGCAAAACTTCATCCGCCATGCGGAAGGAATCCTGCAACGACGATTTTTTATCCGCCAGTTGGAGCAGACGGTCGTTGGGAATCGAAATGAGCGTATGCGCGTGTTCCTTCATCTTCGTCACGCCCGCTTCGGCAGACTGGGATCGCTTGCCGCCTTCAAAGGTGAACGGACGTGTCACAACGCCGATGGTCAACGCGCCGCATTCCTTGGCGATCTGCGCAACAACGGGAGCCGCGCCGGTTCCGGTGCCGCCGCCCATGCCCGCCGTGACAAAGACCATATCCGCGCCTTTGAGCGCGTTATACAGTTCGTCGGAGGATTCTTCCGCGGCTTTGCGCCCGACCTCGGGGTCGCCGCCCGCGCCGAGTCCGCGTGTGATCTTATCGCCGAGGCGCACACGCATGGGAGCGCGCGAAAGCGTAAGCGCTTGCGCGTCTGTGTTGGCGGCGATGAACTCAACGCCTTGAATGCCTTCTTCCATCATGCGGTTGACGGCATTCTGTCCGCCTCCGCCGACGCCGATCACTTTAATGCGGGCGAAGGCTTCGGATTGCAGGTTCTTATTGTTCGGATTCATTTGTTCCTCCTGGCAAGGAATATGCCTAATCTTAAACGACAATCTTGTTTTTTAACAGGGTTGACACATACCAAAATTCACAACTTGTGAATCTTTTCTCATGATGTTTAATGTCATGCTGAGCGAAGCATCTCTGTGACAGCGCAGAGACTCTCACCGCACTGCATCCGCAACGCGGTGCATGTGTCGCTACGCACAGAGTGACATCACATCATGGCAACAGCCTCTTAAACCAACTCTTCATGGATTCCACACTCGCATTCTTCTCGCCGCGCGGCTTGCGGCGTTTGTCCGCGCCCGTCACAGTGACCTGATGATCGTGCATACTGATCGCCCATTGCAATAAACCGAAACTGGTGGAATACATGGGCGAATTGAGTTTATCCACAAGTCCCTTCAAATTTTGCGGCTGGGCAACGCGCACCGGCATATCCAACACCTCGGCCGCAACTCGATGGATGCCCGGCAATGCCGATGTTCCTCCGGTGAGCACCATGCCCGCCGGGAGCAGACCGTCGTACCCGGAGCGTTTAATCTCCTGATGGATCAGGTTGAAGGTTTCCTCGACCCGCGCCTCGATAATCATCGCCAAATCCTGCCTGCTGATGCGGATGTCCTTATCCTCGCCGAAGGGACACATCAGGAAATACTCGTCGGGTCCGATATCGGTCTTCACGGCATGACCCTGTTGCTTCTTCACTTCCTCAGCCTGCGCAAGCGAGAGACGCAGACCGTGGGCAATATCCTGCGTGATGTGATTGCCGCCGACCGCCAGCACCATCGTATGCCAGACATCGCCATCCACATAGATCGCAAGGTCGGTCGTGCCGCCGCCGATGTCGCAGACCGCCACACCCATTTCGCGCTCCTGCTCGGTGAGAACGACCTCAGCCGAAGCAAGCGGATTCAAAACGAACTGCTGAATCTCGACTCCCGCCGCGCCCACGCATTGACGTAAATTATCCACCGTCGCGCTGGCGGCGGTGATGATGTGCGTCTCCACTTCCAATTTGTAGCCATGCATTCCGACCGGGGTCTTCACGCCTTCCTGTCCATCCACGGTGATGCCGCGCTGGATGACGTGGATGATCTCGCGGTCATGCGGGATGGCAATCGCCTGCGCCTGTTCGAGCGCGCGCACCAGGTCATGCACGTTAATAATGCCGCCAGGGATTCCCGCCGCGCCCCGGCTGTTGACCGAAGAGACATGCGCCCCGGCAAGGCTGACGAACCCGGAGGTGATCTCCAACCCGGAGGTGCTTTCGGCTTTTTCCACTGAACGCTTGATGGCGCGCGACGCGGCAGGCAGGTCCACCACGATCCCCTTGCGGATGCCCTCCGACGGCTCGATGCCCACGCCGAGGATGCGGATGGATTTATCATCCTCCACCCGACCCACCAGGGTGCAGACCTTGGTCGTGCCTACGTCAATGCCAACAACAATTTCGTCCATAAATAAATGATTCGCCTTATTTGCGATACGCGTTGGAGAACGCGCACTGCGCAATGCTGTTACGGGTTCTCTACCACTACGTCTTCGGCTTCCTCGAATCCAGAATCCGCCATGCGGTAATACGGACCGGAGGGATATTCCACATTTACATAAACAGGCGTCTTTCCTTTTTGCAAAAGAGAATCGATCAACGTGCGATAGACAGTGATCTTCAAAGGAATGTCATTCGCCGAGGAACCGAACGCCACCGTCCAACCGCGCGGGTCCTGCCAGCTAAAACCGTCAGCGAAGGAATAGGTCAGGGTGGAGCCACCCGGCACGAGCGGGGCAAGAGCGAGAGCGGAATCCACCAATTCTTTTTGGAGGAAGGGCGGCGGGCTGTAGGGGTCATCCGAGGTTTGAACTCCCGCCGGGGGCGTATTCAGCGCGTTGACCGTGATCAACCCCGCCGCCTCGCCTCGCGGTCTAAAGGCGACGCCTGATTCGTCCACCCAGGTGTATCCTCCGTTTTGATTCCAAACGATGACGGGCTGGCGTTCGACAACGGTCACAAAGACATAATTGGGCAGGTACACATCCACTTCGGCGGAGAGCAGTTCGGGATAGTTCAAGCGCAAACGTCTTTCGAGTTCGGCGGGTTGGACGGTGAAGATGTTCTGTCCGCTGACGCCGATGATGCCGTTGATCTCTTCGCTGAAGATGCGGGTGTTGCCGACCACAAAAGCAGAGGGCGCGTAGAAGTATTGCAACTGAAAAGCGAGCACAAGCATGGTCGCAAACACAAGCGCAAAAAATACCGAGGCAATGCGCCAATTGAGATGTGGATGCGGCATTTTCGGCAGTCCCGGCATTTTAAGTTTCGGGAAGCGCGGCAGGGCGAACTTCGGTTTTTTGATGTGAAATTCCGGCAGACCCAGCGCAATATTGAACCTGCGTTTTTCGGCGGGCTTCGGCGCAGGCTTGATCGGCATGGTCGGCATACGCGCGGAAACCTTGACCAGCGGTTTTGTGGCTTGTTTTGCCGCCTGCTGTAATTCCTGCGCGGCGCGTTCGGCGCGGCGCTGGCGGACGAGTTCCGCGCGGGTTGGTTGTCGTTTGTCGCTCAAGATGTCCTCCGGTGCTCGGTGCGGTCACGCTGGGCTTTCCGCTCGAGCGCGAGTTGGATCAGGCGGTCAACCAGTTCGGCATACGTCACGCCGCTTGCCTGCCAAAGTTTGGGATACATGCTGATGGATGTAAACCCGGGTATGGTGTTCAACTCGTTAAGATAAATTTTGTTCGTTTCCTTCTCGACGAAAAAATCGGCTCTTGCCATGCCCGCGCAATCAATGGCTTTGTAGGCGCGGATGGCGTACTCGCGGATCTTATTTGCGACATCCTGCGGCAATGGAGCGGGAATGAGCAAGCCGGATGTGCCGTCTATGTATTTCGACTCGTACGAATAAAACTCGCGGCTCGGCAGAATCTCGCCGCAGACGGACGTCTGCGGGTCTTCATTGCCCAGCACGCTGACTTCGATATCGCGCACATCCTTCACGCCCGCTTCGATGATGATGCGCCGGTCGAAGCGGGCCGCGTCCATCAAACCTTCAGTGAGGTCGGAACGCGAATTGCATTTGCTGATTCCCACCGACGAGCCGAGGTTGGCAGGTTTGGTAAAGAGCGGATACGCGCCCAGCGCTTCGGCTTTTGCTATGACGGAGTCCATGTCGTTCTCGATCTCGCCGCGCAGGATCAAAGCCGATGCCACTAAAGGGACATTGTGAGCGCGCATGACATCCTTGAAGATGGCTTTGTCCATGCCGACGGATGATCCCGCCACCCCCGCGCCCACATAGGCAACATCCGCCATTTCAAACAATCCCTGGATCGTGCCATCCTCGCCAAAGGGTCCGTGTAAAACCGGAAAGAAGATGTCAATGGGAGCAAATTTCTGAAGGGTCTCGCCGTGATCCGTAATTCGTATTTCGTAAAGTGCGGTGTCGTAGGCTGGGTCGCCGGGGAGAATGGCGCGGCTCAAACCCTTGAGGTTTCCCTGCTCGAAGGCTTCGAGGACGTTTTCGCCAGTAAACCACTCCCCGTCCAGCGTGATGCCGATCTGGGTCACTTCATAGCGCTTCGGGTCGAGCGCCGAGATCACCGAGCGCGCAGACATCAGCGAAACGTCATGTTCGCCTGAGCGTCCGCCGAAGAGCACGGCAACGCGGAGGGGGCGGGGGGGAAAGGTGGTTAGGGTGGTCATTTCGTAATTAGTTACTGGTAATTGGTAAATAGTTAATTACCAATTACCAATCAACTCAACTTCCAGTTCAAGTTCAATACCAAACTTCTCGAAAACAGTTTTTTGTACAAGCGCGATCAACGCCCGAACGTCCCCGGCTTTGGTCTCGCCGTGATTGATGAAGAAATTTCCGTGCAACGCGCTGATCTCAGCATTGCCGATGCGCGTCCCCTTCAAACCTGCGGCTTCGATCAAACGTCCCGCGTGGTCGCCTGCGGGGTTCTTGAACATTGAGCCCATGCTGGCGCCCGGCAGTTGTGTGGCTTTTCGGCGTTCGCTGAATTGTTCGATTTTAACAGACACTTCTTCACTGGTTGAATTTTTTAACTTCAACAAAGCGCTTAATACGATCCCGTCAATTTCATGCCGTTTCAATACGCTGGCGCGATAACCATACCCAAATTGTTCGAGCGTGAAGGTTTCGCGTCCGTTCTTCGTGAGCAGTTCCGCCGAGACGAGATTGTGAGTCATATCGCCGCCGAACGCTCCGGCATTGCCATAGACCGCGCCGCCGACCGTGCCGGGAACCGTTGCCGACCATTCGAGTCCGCTTAGACCTTTGGAGGCGCAACGCTTGGCAAGGTTCGCAATGACAACACCCGACTCACACCAGACTGAAGGTTGGTCTCCCATCTCGAAGCGGACTTCCTTTGCACGATTCAAGACCACGACCCCGCGAAAGCCCTTGTCGCTAACCAGCACATTCGAGCCGCCGCCGAGGATGTAATAAGGAAGATCGTGCTCCCAGATCAGCCGCATTGCGTCTGCAAGCTCATCCGCCGATTTGACCGTAAGCAGAACGTCCGCCGGTCCGCCAATGCGCGCAGATGTATACGGCGCAAGAGTCACATGCTCCTGCACGGCATCGCCGAATTTCTGGCGCAATATTTCAACGGATGAGGCGGTGGTTGTCATAAACATCCTTGTTACCTATTGCTTCACTACGGGGCGACCCTTCCTCTTAGACGAGGTGTCAGTGAGACCCTGACGGGTCGCTCCTACGATTACAACTCCTTCAACAAATCGTTTGTGATCTCATCGGCATCTCCCGCGGAGAGGACGAGGACCACATCGCCTTTATGCAAATGATCGAGCAGATATTTTTTCGTCTCAGCCAGCGAGCCGCTGTATCTTGCAGAAGAATGCGGCATGGCGGCAACCACTTCGGCGGAGGAAAAATCCTGTTTGGCTTCGCGCGAGGCGTAAATCTCAGTCACCAAAACTTCATCCGCGTCGCTGAAAGCGCGGGAGAATTCATAAAGCAGGGTCTGCGTCCGCGAGTAGGTATGCGGCTGCCAGACCGCCCAGATACGGCGCTTCTGATAACGCGCCCTTGCCGCGGAAAGCGTGGCGCGGATCTCGGTCGGATGATGGGCGTAGTCGTCAACCAGGAGAATTCCCTTCGGCTCACCGCGGACCTCGAAGCGGCGTCCGGTTCCAGTGAATTGACCCAACGCCTCAGCCGCTTTCTGCATGGGGAGCCCCATCACTGCCGCAACAGATAACGCCGCCAGCGCATTGCGGACGTTGTGCTCACCCGGAACCTGCAAAGAAACGTTGAAGGCGTTCGTCATGCTCGCCATATTGGTCATGACCGAAAAATCGAAACCGCCGCGCTCATTGGGCTTCATCGTGCGCGCCTGCACCCATTGCGGGCTGTTGATGGTCATCTCACCCTGCACCGAGTAGGAGACCACGCTCAGTCCCTTGCGGCGGGCATGGCTGATGAGCGAGAACGCGCCTTCATCTTCGGAACAGGCGATCAATGCGCCGTCGGGCGGAAGCAGGTTTACAAAACTTTCGAAGGCGGAATACATCTCGTTGAAGGTCGGGAAGCAATCCGGGTGGTCATGCTCAAGGTTTGTTACCAACGCGATCTGAGGCTTGAGCCCCAGGAACATGCGGTCGTATTCGTCGGCTTCGATGACGAATCCCTCGCCCTGCCCGGCGCGGGCGTTGACCTTGAGGTTGTTCAACATCCCGCCCACGATGAAGGATGGGTCGCGTTCGAGCGCGAAGAGCATCCAGGCGATCATGGCGGTGGTGGTGGTCTTGCCATGCGTCCCGGCAACGGCGATGCCAGTCTTGTCCTCCATCAACTGACCGAGAAAATCGGATCGTTTATGGACGGGGAGTCCCGCCCGCTTTGCCGCTTCGACCTCGGGATTGTCATCCTTGATGGCGGAGGAGCGGATTACCACTTCCGCGCCGGAGACATTGCGGGGGTGATGCCCCACAAATATCTGCACGCCGATATGCTGCAAATCAGCGGCAAAGGTAGAGAGTGTTTGGTCGGAGCCTGTCACTTCGTGCCCGCTCTCCTTGAGCAGGCGCGCAATGGCAGAAAGCCCCGAACCCCCAATGCCGATGAAGTGAAAGTGTGTCATGGCTTAGTCTTTTAGTCGAATAGTCTCGTGGTCAGGTGGTCGAGTAGTTGGCGCTCTCTTGCGCCAGGAGACGGTTAGATATATACGACAATGATGAAGATCAGGATGATGATGACGGCGAAGTAGATGCTCGGCTCGCCCAGAAAACGCGGAGGCATGACCGCCATTAACTTTTCGATGGCTTCGGCAATGGCGGGGTCTGCGGCGCGGCTGACCACGTTGGGATAGGGATAATTCGCGACATGGTTGTAGTACAGCACCGAGCCAGCCACAAGATACCCGTTCACGCCGCCCAGCACCGCGCCGAAGAGGGTATCCTGCAAATTTTCGCGCAGGGCTTTGCCCGCCAAGCGCGAGATGTTCACCGTCTGGTAGCCGAAATAGACCAGAGCGATCAGAATGATGACTCGCACCCAGAAGACCGAGGTGGTGGTCTTGTCGAGGTCGCGCACGAGGGGAATGTATTTCTCCAGCAAAAGGTTGACCGCCAGTGAGGTAACCACGCTAAAGATGACCATCAACTCCTTTGCCCATCCGCGCATGGCGCCGATGACGCCGAAGAGGAAGACGTACATCCAAAAAAGATAGATAACGCTCATCATAAGGTTTCGACTCCTGCCAGTTTTACCAACTGGCTGGCTATTGCATTCGCCGCATCCGGCAGGGAGAGGTTTTTCATGGCTGTTTTCATCGCGTCCAGTTTATGAATATTTTCCAAAAGGTCTTTGACCACAGGCAGGAGGTTATCATTCAACAATTCATCCTGCAAGATGACGGCGGCATTGCGTTCGGCAAGATAATCGGCGTTGACCCTTTGATAACGCCACGCATACGGATACGGTACAAGCACGGCAGGCAGACCGAAGAAGGGATATTCACCCAAAGAGGATGCGCCCGCGCGGGAAAGGACCAAATCCGCCGCAGAGAGGGCGGCTCCCATCTCGTGCAGATACGGCATGACGCGATAACGGGACTTTTTTTCAGCGGGCAGTTTTTCCGCCGCGGCGTTGACGGTTTCATGATCGAGCGAGCCGGTGATGTGGATGATTTGGGTCATTCCGAGCAGTTCATTGAGATGCTTCAAGACTGCCATATTGATGGAACGCGTGCCCTTGCTTCCACCGGTCACCAACAGGGTGGGGGTTGCAGAGTCCAACTCAAAGTGAGAGAAGGCTTTTTCGCGGGACCAGTTTGAAAGTCCGGGACGAAGCGGGTAGCCTGTGAGGATGATGCGCTCGGGGCTGGGGAAAAACTTCCTTGAGTCCGGCGCGGTCACGGCGACGACATCCGAAAAATAACCGAGAAATTTAAGCGCGAGGCCCGGCTCGATGTCGGGGACGTAGAGAACAATCGGATAATCGCGCCCGGCGACTGCCATTGGAGCGGCAACGTAACCGCCGGTGAAGAAGAGGACATCGGGTTTGAAGTCTTTCAGGATGCGGCGCGATTGCATGACGCCGCGCGACAGTTTGGCGATGTTGCCCGGCAAGGCGCGCAGACCGACGCCGTGAACGCCCGCTGCGGGGATGGCGCGATACGAGATGCCCGCGCGATTCACGAGGTCCTCTTCCATGCCGCCTTCGCCGCCAACCCACAGGGTTTCGACACTGGCATGATTACTTCTTAGCGCTTCGTAAACGGCCAGCGCGGGATACACTCCCCCGCCCGTTCCACCAGCGCAGATTAGCAACCGCACCGTAAGACCTCCATTCATCATCAGGGACATGCGCCGCGCTGCCCTGGCGCGACACATTGAACAAAATTCCAAGCGCGGCAAGCGTGGTGACAAGGTTCGAGCCGCCCGCGCTTACAAACGGAAGGGCGTTGCCCGCGAAAGGCAGAAGCCCAACCATGACCGCCATGTTGATGAGCGCTTCCAAGCCGATCCAGATCACCAAACCGGATGCGATGAGCGTGCCAAGCATGTCGGGCGCGCGGCGGGCAATGACCAATCCGCGCCAGATCAAAGCGCCGAAGAGCAGAATCAAACCGACGCCGCCAACCCAGCCAAGTTCTTCGACCACAACGGCATAGATGCTGTCGGTGGGGGGCACAGGCAAGCCGGTCACTTTGGAAAGCGATTTTCCGATTCCCACGCCAAACCATCCGCCGTTGACGATGGCTTCGAAGGAGCGTCGCACATGGTACGAAGCCTGCAAGGGGTCTTTGATGCCGGTCACAAAATCCTGCACGCGCTGCTGACCGGTGAGGCTGACCGACACCACCGAATACGCAACGACTCCCGCGATCACCAGCAAGCCGCCGATCTGTTTCAAATCGCCGCCCGCCAGGAAGAAGAGCAGACCGCCGAGCATCAACACAGTGGCGGCGGCGCTCAAATCGGGTTGCAGGTAGATCAAGCCGCCGACGAACCCGAGGATCACGCCAAGGGGGATTAACCCGAACGTCACATCCTTGAGCATCTCGCGCTTGGCATACAACCACACGGCAAGGTAAAGGATCGAAACCAGTTTCGCCAGTTCCGAAGGCTGGATCGAACCGTTGAAGATGGCGCGGGTGGCATTGAAACGCGCTTCACTGACCACCAGCACAACGATCAACATCAAAACGGTGAACGCCATGGCGGGCACGATCAACTGCCGCCAGCGGTGATAATCAAGAAAGGCGAGGACGACCGCGCCGACCAGCCCAAGCCCAAGCCACATGACCTGGCGGTTGAACATGAACATCGCGTCGCCGTCGTTTGCCGCGCGCGAAAAATCCCACGACGCGGAGTACAACATGACCAGCCCAAACACGATCAACGCGACCACGATCACCAGCAGGGGCATGTCGAACCCGAAGGTGGAGCGGGTGGCGGTTTGTGTCGGCGTTTCTTTTACGGCAGTTCCGAGACCCATTTTCGAAACGCTGCTCCTCTCTCTGCAAAATCTTTAAACTCATCGTAACTCGTGCCGCCCGGCGATAAGAGGACGACATCCCCCGCGGATGCAGCCTCCGCCGCAAGCAGAATCGCCTCTTTGAGCGAATCAGCCCGTCGAACATCCACGCTTCCGACTCCGCTGAAACCTGTTATTGTTTTCTGAATCATCTCCCCCGCCTCGCCGAAGAGCACCACATGATCCACCCGTTCATGGATCAACTTTGCCAGATCGCCCCACGGAAGGTTCTTATCGCGCCCGCCGATCATCAACACGATGGGTTCTGTAAATGAATGAATTGCCGCCATGCTGCGTTCGGGCGCGGTCGCAATCGAGTCGTTGTACCAGCGCGCGCCGCGCAGTTCGCGGACAAATTCCAGCCGGTGCGGCACGCCACGGAATTCTTCGGCGGCTTCGAGCATGTCATCCAGTTTGAAGCCCGCCGCGTGACCGATGGCAAATGCCGCGAGGACGTTCGCTACGTTGTGATCGCCGCGCAGTTGAACCTTCTCGCGCATCAAAAGCGGAACGTAGGCAAAACCGTCGCGCAGGCTGAGAAGACCGTCGTGCAAGTAAGCACCGTTCAACCCTTCGTCTAAGTCACGCAGAGAGAACGCCAGCAAATTCCCTTTGACCTTGCCTTTCAAGCCCCAGGCGCCTTTATCGTCGCGCCCGAGGATGGCAGTGTCCTTAGCGGACTGGAATTCCAAAATCCGCGCCTTGGCATGGGTGTACGCTTCCATCGTGCCGTGACGGTCAAGGTGATTCGGTGTGATATTGAGGATTGCCGCAACGTTCGGGGAGATCGTCATCTGGTCGAGTTGGAACGAAGACAATTCCAAAACCGCGATGTCGTCAGCGGTCATATCGTCCACGTAATTGATGAGCGGATCGCCGATGTTGCCGCCAGTGTAAGAGCGATTTACGATTTGCGATTTACGATTTGCGATTGACAGGCTTGCCATGTTACCAACCAACGTGGTCGTGGTCGTCTTGCCCGCCGAGCCGGTGATGCCGATGGTCTTGCACGGGACAACTTCCATGAAGATCTGCGAATCGTTCGAGAGCGAAATGCCGCGCTTGACGGCTTCTTCGACGATGGGCAATGTCAACGGCACGCCGCCGGATGGGCAGAGCAGGTCGCAGTGATCGAGCAACTCAAGCGGATGCCCGCCCGAAACGATGGTTACGTTCACATCCGTGAGCGATTGCTTTGCCGGTGCAAGGTCTGCTTCGGGGCGCGAATCGTTCAAGGTCACGGTTGCCCCATGACGGGAGAGCCAGCGGGCAAGGGCAAGTCCCTGCCGGGCGGCTCCGAGGATGAGAACGTGGGTGGTATTCCAGTCTTTCATAATAAGTCAATCTAATTCGTAATGCGCAATCCGTGATTCGCGAAGAACCCATTAGGCATTACGCAACATGCACTACACCTGCGATAATCCTATTCCAACCAGCGCCGCCATCAGGCCGATCAGCCAGAAGCGCTGGACGATCTGGGTTTCGCTCCATCCGAGCAATTCAAAGTGATGGTGGATGGGCGTCATTTTGAAAAACCGTTTTCCGCCGGTCATGCGGAAATAAACGATCTGAATCACAACGCTCAACATCTCCGCCAGCGGAATGATGGCAATGACCAGCAGCATGGGCCACTGTCCCGTCATCAAGGCAATGACCGCCAGCACCGAGCCGAGCGCCATCGAGCCGGTATCGCCCATGATCAATTGCGCGGGGTGGACGTTGAACCATAAAAAGCCGAATAATGCGCCGACAAGGATGAAGCAGAAACGGGCTAGATAGGTTTGTTCCTGCATCAGGGCAATCCCGCCGAAAGCGGCGATGGCGGTTGCGGCGATCAGACCCGCCAGCCCATCCAGCCCATCTGTGAAATTGACGGCGTTGGATTCGGCGACGATGATAAAGGCGGCAATCGGCACATAGACCCAGCCGATCTCGACCTCGAAGAAATAACCGGGCAGATATAGATCAGGCGCAACCCCCATGTATTTCAGAACATAGGCGGTCGCCAGCGCCAGGATCACCTGAAAGGCAAATTTCGTGCGGGCGCGCATCCCATCTCCTTTGCGCTTGCCGTGGATACCCTCCCAATCGTCCACCGCGCCGAGGATCGCAAAGCCGACCATGACCGCCATCGGAAGCAGGACCGAACGCCCAATGCCGCTGGTGGTCACGCCGATTAATGCCACAGCATTGAGCAGACCGCTGAGCAACAGAACCGGCATGATGAACATCACGCCGCCCATGGTGGGCGTGCCCATTTTCACCCGGTGGCCTTCCGGCTGTTCGATGCGAATGATCTTGCCGAGTTTGAAGTGCCGCAAAATGCGCAGCAACGGGTTGCCCCAAATGGCGGTCATGATGAACGCCAGTCCTGCCATGCTGAGGGAAAGGGCGATGTCTCTCACGAACGAACCTCCAAAGCGGCAGTGATGCGGTCCATGCGCAAACCGTGCGAGCCTTTGATAAGGACCGCGTCGTTTGCGGTCAGGTTTTTCGTCAGCCAGTCTACAATGGGAGCGATCTCCTCGTATTCCATGATCGCAGCCGGTTTCATTCCGGCGCGGCGGGCGGCGTCGGCGATCATGTGCCCACGTGTGCCGAGAGTGATAAGAAATTTCGAGACCTGAGCGGCGCGCATCCCAACCATTTCGTGTCCCTGGCGTTCGTAAGGACCGAGTTCGAGCATGTCGCCCAACACGGCGATCTTGCGTCCTTCAAGTTCATCCAAAAGATTCAACGCCGCAAGCATCGACTCAGGCGCAGCATTGTACGTATCGTCCAGGATCAACGCGCCATTTCCACTGCGAGCCGCCACCAGACGGAGTTGGGTATGCCCATGCGAAAGACCTTCCAGAATCTCCTGCCATGAAATACCGTCGTTCAACCCGACAGCGGCGGCGCGCAAGGCGGTGTGAATCGAATGACGCCCGATCATCGGGATGCGCATGTGCAGGGTCTCTTTACCGTAATGCAATCGAAAGCGGATGCCGTCCAAGCCCAATCCTTCGATCTGGTCTGCCCAGAGATGCGCTTCGGGCGAAAGTCCGTAGAAGAAGACTCGCGCCTTTGTTTTCTCTTCCATTTTGCGAACCCAGGGGTCGTCGAAGTTGAGGATGGCGATTCCATCCGGCGGGAGCGCGGCGGGCAATTCGCTCTTGCCGCGAAAGATGGCTTCCTGCGACCCGGCGCGTTCGGCATGGACAGTCCCTATATTGGAGACAACGCCGATCTGAGGCTGGGCGATGTCGCACAGGAATTGGATCTCGCCGGGGACGTAGAATCCCATTTCGAGCACGGCTCTTTCGTAGCCGGAGCCGAGCCGAAGCAGGGTCAGCGGTAGACCGATCTCGTTGTTCAAATTGCCGGGGCTTTTCAATGTGCGGTAACGGATTCCCAAAACCTCTGCGACCATTTCCTTTGTCGTGGATTTGCCAACACTGCCGGTGATGCCCACCACGCGCAGGTTCGGATGTTTGCACCGCCAAAAGCGGGCAATTTGTTGAAGGGCAGAAATGGTATTGTCCACGCGCAGGAGGAGGGGAGATTCAAAATTCAGCGTAGAGTCGGCTTGCAGACCGCCGCGCAGGTCGAGGGTCCGGAAAGAAGCGTTGGCGTTAACATCCCGCTGAATTAAAACAAAAGACGCCCCCCTGCGAATCGCATCTGCAATGAAGTCGTGTCCATCCACTTTTTCGCCGGGGACAGCCACGAAGAGCGAGCCGGGAATCACCTGGCGCGAATCGATGGCTCCTTCTGTGATGACAGTGGGGGCATTCGGCGGTCGAACCGAGGTCAGGGCTTCGAGAATGTCAGCAAGAGTCAACATATTATTGAGATACAAGTTGACGGCGGATGGAGTCCGGTGGAATATCCAAAAGGACGACAGTGCGCTGCGCCATTTGAGAAAAAACCGGCGCGGCAGTTTCGGAACTCCAGGGCGAGGCAGTCGGGCGTTCGAGCCAGACGTAGATCATGAACTGCGGGTCGTCCACCGGTCCCCAACCGATGAAAGAAGTATTGGTCTGAGTCCCGTCATAAAAACCGTTGACCGGAATTTGAGCCGTGCCGGTCTTGCCCGCCACACGATACCCTGGGACCAGCGCAAGCGACGATTCCTGTTCGAGGGAAGTGGCGAGCATTTCATTCAAAGTCGCGGCGGTCTGTTCAGAGATCGGGCTTGCGCCGAACTGGTCCGGCACTTCGTGTTGGCGTCCATCACGCACCATCGCATACAAAACATGCGGGATGACCATGCGCCCGTTGTTGGCAACCGCTGAGACGGCGGACATCATTTGAATGGGAGTGACGGCAACGCCCTGACCAAAGGCATTCGTGCCGAGGTCAACAGGATACCAGTCCGCATCACCCGGGACCTTGAGCCTGCCCGGCGCTTCCCAGGCTAAATCCACACCGGTGAGGTGCCCCACCCCAAAGGCATCCATGTAATCGTAGAAAGCCCCCGCGCCCATCTGGGTGGAGAGGTTGACCATGCAGACATTGAGCGAATGCTGCAAACAGCCGGTCATGTTCTGCAGGCCCCAAGGGTTGCGGTCCCAGTTTTGAACGGTGATGCCGCCGATCAGGACCGAGCCGGTATCAAGATAGGTCGTCTCCGGGGTCACGGTTCCGCTGTCCAACGCCGCCGCCATGGTGAGGACTTTCATCACCGAGCCGGGTTCATAGGACTTGGAAATAATCGGGTTGAACTCGGTGGCGTTCGAGTACACCGCTCCATAATTCCAGAAATTGTTGAGGTTCATGCGGCGCGAGACTGCCATGGCGTACATCTCGCCGGTGCGCGGATTCATGACGGCAATCAAACCGTCCTGCGCGCCATACTCGCCCAATGCGGTATCAAGGATGTCTTCAGCGGCGGCTTGCAGGTCGCGGTCAATGGTCAGGATCAACGTGGTGCCGTCGGGCGCGTTGGGGATTTCGAAGGCTTTGTTCGGGTCGGTCGGCACCAATACCGTGACCGGGTTGCCAGCCAGAAGCGAGTCGTATTTCTCCTCCACGCCGAAGTAACCCGTGCCTTCGCGGCTGACGAAACCGAGAATATTCGAACCGAGGGCGTTCTCCGGGTAACTGCGCTGGGGATGCGGCTTGAATTGAAGCCCGGTCAGCCCGCCCACCGAACCTTCGGGCGCTTCGTTGTTCAGGGCTTTTTTCAGTTCCTGAAGATAGAGCGCGTCATCGGTCTCCACATAATCCACGAGGATGATGTAGGAAAGCCCCTCCGGCGGGTTTTGCATGACATCCATCAAACCGTCGTAATCCATGCCGAGGGTGTCAGACACAGCGAAGGAGATGGCGTGTGGATCAGTCATGATGTTCAAATCCACGCCGATCTCGTAGACAATCTTCTCGCCCGCCAGCAAACGTCCCTTGCGGTCATAGATCTCGCCGCGGTTCGGGTAGAAGGTACGGTATTCGTAGGCGTAGGCTTCGGACTGTTGACGGAATATCTCCGCCTCGGGGCTGTTTTGGATGCGCGTCATCTGCACAACAATGGCAAGCGCAAAAAGCGCGAGCGCGCCCGCCAGCACCTGACTCCGCCTGCCGTATTGCTGTCTCATTGGAATCTCCGCGCCGAGACGATGCGGTCATCCATCCAATCCAAAAGCGACTGGTTGTATTCGGGGGGAATGGTCAGGACAATCAACTGCGGCTGGGCAGATGAAGAAAGGTCGACAGCATCCTGCGCAACATAACCCGGAACGGCGAGGTATTCCAACTCATCCTGTTCGACGGGACGATAGCCCATCTCCCGCGCACGCGTTTCCATCGAAACCGCAGAGGTCAGACCCGCGAGTTGGGTTTGCAAATCGCTGCTCGTCTGTCGGCTGACAGCGATGGCATCCATCAAATCCTGTATCTCGCGCCCGGCAATGGCGGTGCGCGACGTCACATGCAAATACAAGGCGGCGACCATCGCCAGGGCAAGCACCAACAACAGGGCGTTGCCGATCCACTGACGCTGGACGCGCCACGGAGCGACCCGATACGCCTGTATCAGGTGATTGACATTGGGGAGATGGTTCGGGATGTTCATTCTAATTTGGTACGGCGACATTCACGTCGCCCTCTCTCCAACGCGACATTCATGTCGCGCTACAACTTCTCAATAACTCTAAGTTTGGCACTGCGCGCGCGGGGATTGTCTTTTATCTCTTCCTCGGCTGGCAGTATTGGCTTCTTATTCACTAACTTGATCACAGCCTTACGTTCTTCTTCATATATTCTTTCGTAAGGCGGATTGATGAGATCCTTGCTCTGCTCTCTGAAATATTCCTTGACGATGCGGTCTTCCAACGAGTGGAAGGAGATCACCGCGCATCGTCCACCGGACTTTAGGCTTGCCACTGCCTGTGGAAGCGTGATCTCCACTGCGGCTAATTCCTCGTTGACGACGATGCGCAGTGCCTGGAAAGTCTGGGTGGCGGGGTGGGTCTTGTCGCCCCGGCGTGGACTCGCTTTCTCGATGACAGCAACCAGCTCACCCGTCGTATGAAGCGGACGACTGTTCACGATTGCGCGGGCAATTCTTCTTGCGTCCCGATCCTCACCGTATTTGAAGATGATGTCGGCCAATTCGTGTTCGTCGTAGGTGTTGACGATATCCGCCGCGCTCATCGTCAGGTGCGGACCGAAGCGCATGTCGAGCGGACCGTCCTGTAAAAAGGAAAATCCGCGTTCGGGGTTGTCGAACTGCATGGACGAGGCGCCAAGGTCGAGCACGATGCCGTCAATGCCATCCCATTTCAACGAAGCAAGTTGCTCATTGAGAGTGATGTGGGAGGCTTGCGCAAGATGAACGCGACCCTCGTAAGGAGCCAAGGTCTCACGAGCAATCGCCAGCGCCT
>DAOTXI010000252.1:0-3426 GCA_034435475.1 Anaerolineales bacterium | reverse complement strand
CCTCTCAATAACATCCCCCTTATCCGCCACGGTGACGACCTGGCGGATATTATTCTTAACGCCGCCCGCACTACAAACCTTGAGATTCAGGAAAGCGATATTTTCGTACTGGCGCAAAAGATCGTCAGCAAATCGGAGGGGCGGATGATCAACCTCGCAAACGTGACGCCTTCGCCCCGCGCTAAGGAATATGCCCTGCAGGTCGAAAAAGATCCGCGCCTGATCGAATTGATCTTGAGAGAAAGCAATGAAGTCCTGCGCGCCCGCAAGGATGTGATGATCGTCGAGCATCGGCTTGGTTTTGTGTGCGCAAATGCGGGCATTGACCATTCAAACGTCAACCCGGATGAAAATTTCGTCCTGCTCCTGCCCGAAGACCCGGATACATCCGCGAAAAATTTACGGAACAAAATCAAAGAACTGACGGGAAAGAAAACCGGCATCATGATCATTGACTCGCATGGGCGGGCATGGCGCAACGGCACGGTCGGCGTTTGCATCGGGTTGAGCGGCATTCCAGGGTTGATTGACGAGCGCGGCTGGCAGGATCTATTCGGCTACACCCTCAAAGCCACCGTCGTCGGCGTTGCAGATGAACTTGCAGCGGCGGCATCACTGGTGATGGGTCAAGCCGCAGAGGGCACACCGGTGGTGCATGTGCGCGGATTCCCCTACCCGTCGGAAGACGGCTCGCTCAAGGAACTCATCCGCCCGCGGGAGATGGATATGTTCCGGTAGCGCGCTAACGCGAATCTAATATGGGTTTGCTATAAAGATGCCGCAATCCACAACACGGAGGCAGAATGCCTTTCCCCGAAAAATTTCTCGATCTCTTCCAGCCGGAAACAAAAGCCTTTCTTTTCCTTGCAACCGTAAATGCAAAAGGACAGCCACAGGTCTCCCCGGTCTGGTTCGACCATGACGGCGAGCATATCCTCATCAACACCAATGAAGGGCGGCTCAAGGACCGCAACATGAAATCGCAGGCAGATGTGGGGATGGTCATTCAAGACCCGAAAGACCCATATCGCTACCTCGGGATTCGCGGCAGGGTTGTTTCATTCACACGCGAAGGCGCGGACGAACACATCAACATGCTTTCGATGCGGTATTACAACAAACCCTGGACACGCCGCGAAAACCAAAAGCGGATCATTTTCAAAATCCAACCGGTTTCCTTTGACGAACACGATTGACCTTCACGCCTTTCTGCGGACCCGCCGCTCGATCCGCCGCTTCAAACCGGACCCGGTGCCTGATTCGGTCATCCGGGAGATTCTCCGCACTGCGACCTTTGCCCCCTCCGCGCACAACCGCCAGCCGTGGCGTTTTGCCGTAGTGACGACTTTAGTCGTCAAAACCCGCCTCGCTGAATCAATGGCGGACGAATTCCAGCGCGATCTCATCGCCGACGGCATTTCACCAGACGAAGTAAAACGAAAAGCAAGCCGCTCCCGCAAAAAGATCATCAGCGCGCCGGTCGTTGTCGTCCTCTGTGTGGACATGAGCGAGATGGACGATTACCCCGATACAAAAAGAAAAAAAGCCGAATATGTGATCGCCACCCAGTCTGCGGCAAATGCCGGGATGCAGTTACTGCTCGCCGCCCATGCGGAAGGACTCGGAGGCGTTTGGGTGTGCAGCCCGATGTTCGCGCAGGAGGCTGTAAAAAATTCACTCGGCTTGCCGGATGTATGGGAACCGCAGGCAATGTTCCTGCTCGGCTACCCGGTGGAGGAACCTGCGTTGCGCGAGAGAAAAAATATAAAGGATATTTCGATTTTCAAATGAAAATCACAGCATTAGCCGGCGGAGTCGGCGGAGCGAAACTTGCACACGGTCTGGCTAAACTTTTGCCGCCCGAAGACCTGACCGTCATCGTCAACACCGGGGATGATTTCGAGCATTTGGGCTTGTATATCTGCCCCGACCTCGATACCGTTTGTTATACGCTCGCCGGGCTTGCCAGCCCTGAAACTGGCTGGGGGCGGGTCAACGAGAGTTGGAATGCCTTTGCCAATATCGAAAGGCTTGGAGGCCCCGCCTGGTTCCGGTTGGGCGACAGCGACCTGGCGACCCATCTCGAGCGGACAAGGCGACTAAAAGAGGGGAAGCCGTTATCGCAAATCACAAAGGAATTTTGCGCCGCGTGGAATGTCAAATCCACCGTCCTGCCGATGACGGATTCGCCGGTGCGGACGATGGTCAATACAGAGGATGGCGAGCTGGCATTTCAGGAATATTTTGTCCACAGGCGCTGCGAGCCGCGAGTCAAAGGCTTCAGGTTCGACGGAGTCGAAGTCGCTGAACCAGCCCCGGGCGCGAAAGATGCGCTTGAATCCGCGGATGTAGTCATCTTTTGCCCGTCGAATCCGTGGGTGAGTATTGATCCCATTCTGCGAGTCGTCAAACAGATCGAGAAACCGGTTATTGCCGTCTCCCCCATCATCGGCGGTGAAGCGGTAAAGGGACCGGCGGCGAAGATGTACAGAGAGTTGGGGATTGAACCCTCGGCTTTGGCGGTGGCGAAACATTACCACACCATTTTGAAGGGTTTCGTGTTAGACAATGCGGACAATAATTTTATCGAGCAGGTTGAAGCAATGAATATCAAGACCCGGGCAACCGATACATTCATGAAAAACGTCGAAGACCGCGCGCGCCTCGCGCAAGATGTGCTACACTTCGCCGGGAGTTTATAACCATGTCACTTTGGGCGATCCTGCCTGTAAAACCGCTGCGACGCGGAAAGTCGCGCCTGGCTGGCGCTTTAACGGAAGACGAACGCGCCGCTTTGAATGAAGAATTACTGGAACGAACCCTTCGCACGTTATCGAGATTGAAGGAATTGGACAAGGTGCTGGTCATCAGCCGCGACTCGCACGCGCTGACCATCGCCCGCAATCATGGGGCAAAGACGGTGCAGGAGGACGGTCAGCCGCATTTGAATACCGCCCTCGCGCGCGCTTCGGTGGTGGCTCAAGTCCATGCGACTCAGGGGGTGCTGGTGCTGCCCGTTGACCTGCCGCTCTTAACCCCCGATGATGTTCTTGCATTAATAGACCGCGCAACCAAGCCCCCGGTTGTAGTGATTGCGCCAGACAGACACCACAAAGGGACAAATGCCCTGCTGATGGTTCCCGCCGGACAGATCGAATATGAATTCGGCGAGGGTTCCTTCCAGCGTCATTGCGAACGCGCCATCCAATCGGGCGCAAGGCTTGAGGTTGTGGACCTTCCAACACTTGGGCTTGACCTCGACGACCCGGAAGACCTTGAGTTGATCCGTAAAATCGAATCGCAAAAAGTATAGACATTCATCCGCCACAAGTTTTGCAAACCCTATCAATTTTGCGAAACCTGTGGCAAAATTTTTATAAGGTATTCATTAAGACCTGACAGGTTTTGTGAAACCTGTCAGGTTTC
>DAOTXI010000251.1:0-5865 GCA_034435475.1 Anaerolineales bacterium | reverse complement strand
TCCATATTCATGGCGACGTCACCGGTTCGAACATCATAATCGGCGATGACAATCGCGTAAATACAGAATCGCAGGATTGATACAAAAGACCTTCGGGTATAAACCTCGAAGGTCTTTTTGTTTTTTTACCAATTACCAATTACTACTTCGCTTCCTTCTCCGCCTGTGTCAAAGCGTCTTCGAACATCCTCAACCCTTCATCCACTTCGCTTTTGCTGATCGAAAGCGGTGGCGCGATGCGAATCACACTCTGCCCGCAGGAAAGAGTCAGAAGTCCGCGCTCGAACGCAAGATCAACCAGGCGGTCAGTCAATTTCTTGGCGGGTTCTTTTGTCTCGCGGTCTTTCACGAACTCCACGCCGATCATCAAGCCTTTTCCGCGCACATCGCCAATGCTCGGATGCCGCGCCTGGATTTCCATCAAGGCATCCATTGTATACTCGCCGACTTCTTTGGCGTTTTTGAGATACTGTTTTTCGATCAGGTCAATCGTTGCCAGCGAAGCCGCGCAGGAAATGGGATTCCCGCCATAAGTGTTGCCGTGTGAACCGATTTCCCAATCCATCACCGATTTGCGTGCAATACATGCCCCCAATGGCATCCCCGAAGCGATCCCCTTCGCCGAAGTGATAATATCCGGCTCGACGCCGAAATGCTCGATTGCCCACCACTTGCCCGTGCGTCCCATCCCGGATTGCACTTCGTCCAGAATCATCAGGATGTCGTACTTGTCGCATAGTTTGCGGAGCGCGGGGTAAAACCCGTCTGGCGGGACGATGTAACCACCTTCGCCTTGAATCGTTTCGACGAGAATTCCCGCAATTTCCTTTGCCGGAAGAATCTGCGCGATGATTTCCTCTTCAATGTAGCGCACCACTGCCTCGCCATAATCTTCGCCCTTGCGCCGTTCGAGGACGGGGCGGTAGGGGTTGGGGAAGGGGGCATGAGTGACACCATTCATTAATGGATAAAACCCGCTGTGATACTTGGCTTTACTGGCAGTGAACGTCACTGCGCCCATCGTCCGCCCGTGGAAGGCCCCCGTGAAACCGATGAAATTCGATCGTTTGGTGTGATATCGCGCCAGTTTGATTGCGGCTTCCACGGCTTCGGTGCCGGAATTTGTCATGAATGAAAGCGCGTCCTCTTTGAACGGGGCGATCTCGCTTAATTTTTCGCCAAGGCGGATCCAATTCTCGTGATAGAAATCCGAGGAGATGTGAATGAACTTCTCCGCCTGCTCCTTGATGGCATTCACCACCTGTGGGTGGGCATGCCCCGTTGCCACCACTGCGATTCCGCCCATGAAATCCAAATAGCGGTTGCCATCCACATCCCACACTTCCGTACCTTTGCCATGATCCATCGCAAACGGATACCCGCGCGGATATGACGGCGAGATCACCTTATGGTCGCGCTCGATCATCGCCTGGGTCTTCGGACCCGGTAAAGTTTTATTGCTCATGCCTTCTCCTTGTACGATCTTGTAATTTGTCTCTATTCCGTCAAAACCGCGACCCGCTACCGAATCCCGGACTTCATTTCTGCAAGAGCGCGCGCGCCAAGCAGCCCCGCATTATCGCCCAACTGCGCTTGTGTAATAACCAACCCCTCCAGATATCGCGGATGAAAAACACGCCGCTTCAAACTGGCTTCAAAAGGGTCGAACAGTAATGACCCAACCTGTGAAACTCCGCCGCCAAAGATCACAATGGATGGATCGAATGCGTGGAGGAAGGACGCCACTCCAATCCCAAGATATTCGCCAGCCCGTTGGTAGGCGCGGACCGCCAGTTCATCGCCTTTAAGCGCGGCGTCTGCAATATCCCGCGCATTGAGCGAATCGTCAGGCTTGATAATTGAATTCACACCTGCCTTCAACTCCGCCAGCGCATACTTCACAATGGCAGGTCCCGATGAATATGCTTCAAGGTGCCCATTGAAACCGCAGGAGCAGGGAGGTCCATCAGGGTCAATGATCGAATGACCCAGTTCAGCCGCCAGCCCGTGAAAGCCCTGCAACAAACAGTCTTCGATCACCACCCCGGCTCCAATGCCCGTACTAACCGTGATGTAAAGGACGTTGTGATGTCCCTGCCCGGCTCCAAAACGGTACTCACCAAGCCCTGCAAGGTTGGCATCGTTGTCGAGGTAGGTCGGCACGCCAAAATATTCCTGCACCCGTGGTGTGAGTGGGAAATTATGCCATTCCGGGTTATTTGGCGGGGCGAGCAGATAACCGGTATGTGGGTCAAGGGGACCAGGCGAACCGATCCCAATCGCTGCAACCTGCTTCTCTTTAGGCCAGACATCCTCGATCACTTTTATCAGGCGCTCCAGCCCGCCGGGTTTTGAAGCAAGGGTCGGAGTTTTCTTTTGCTTGAGAGGGGAGACTTGATTTTGCGCGTAGGCAGCGGCGCGTAACTGAGTGCCGCCGATATCAACAGCAATGATAATGGACATGCCGAACATTATACCGTAACGATTTTTGGCAGTTTTCAAAGCGGGAACTCACCGCAAAACTGAAGACACTAGGTATAATCGCCTCATGCCCAAACTTACCCATCTCGATGAACAGGGTCGCGCCAGAATGGTGGATGTCAGCGATAAGCCGGATTCGTCCCGTATCGCCGTTGCCCGAGGCGAAGTTCACATGAAAAAAGAGACGTTGGACTTGATCCGCGCCGGGCAGATAAAAAAAGGGGATGTGTTGACCGTGGCGCAAATTGCGGGCATCACCGCCTCAAAGCGGACCTCGGACCTGATTCCGTTATGTCATCCTTTGCCGCTCTCCAAGGTGGATGTTGACCTCGCGCTGGACGACACCCTTCCCGGGGTGGTCATCACCGCCACCGCCAAAGTGACCGGCAGGACCGGCGTGGAAATGGAAGCGCTGACCGCCGTCTCCGTCGCCGCGTTGACGGTTTACGATATGGCAAAAGCCGCCGAGAAGACGATGCGAATTCAAAATATACGCCTGGTCGAGAAGCATGGCGGCGTGAGCGGGGATATTGTTAATGAGACGTGATGCGGAATACATAATCCACCAGTTGTGAATTACTGGAAACTCAAATGGAACATACTTCAATCAACTTTCAGGAAAAACTCTCCAGGTTCACAGAGCATTGGTCGCCCCGTATCATCGCCCAAATGAACAATTACCATTTCAAGGTTGTCAAAGTGCATGGCGAATTTGTCTGGCATGACCATCCCAACACGGACGAAGTTTTCATTGTTATCAAAGGTCGCCTTGATATTTTGTTTCGCGATGGAAAGGTCTCGCTCGATGAGGGCGAAATGTTCGTTGTTTCCAAAGGCGTGGAGCACAAGCCCGTTGCCGAACAGGAGTGCCATATCCTGTTGGTTGAGCCTGCGGGGTTGGTCAACACCGGCAGCGTCGCCGAATCCGGATTGACGGCTCCGAACGATATATGGATATAAAATGAATCGAATAAAAATATTATTTTTTGCAACCATCCGCGACCGGGCAGGCATGAAATCCCTGGAACTCGAAATCCCGGCTGATATGACCATAGCCCAATTGAAGGAAAAACTGGGTGCGGAACACCCCAACCTGAAGGAATCGATGAAATCCGTTCTGATTACCATAAACCGCGAATATGCATTTGATGAAGCCCCTGTTCCCTCGAATGCGGAAATTGCCTTATTCCCACCCGTCTCCGGCGGTTAATCTCTAATCTCTAATCTCCCATGTCTCAATTCCCAACCATCTACTCCATTACCGATTCCGAAATTGATTTGAATGACCTGCTTGCGCGCATCACTCTTACCTCCACGGGGGCGGCGGCGATCTTCACCGGTATGGTGCGTGGAGTCACTTCCCGTGGCGATGCGCATGAGACCGAATATCTCGAATACGAATCCTACGTTCCCATGGCGGAGGAAAAAATGAAACAGGTCGCCGATGAAATCCGCGAGCGATGGACTGTGGTGGAGGGAATTGCCATTGTCCAGCGCATCGGCAAACTCTACCCAAAGACGCCGACGGTTCTGATCGCCTGCACGGCGGCGCATCGCGATACCGGGGTTTTCGACGCTGCCCGGTATGGGATAGACCGCCTAAAGGAGATCGTCCCCGTCTGGAAAAAAGAAATCGGGCCGAACGGACAGGAATGGGTGGAAGGCGATTACATTCCCAAAGCGGGCGAATAACCTTGTTTGCGATTCGCAAAGCAACGCTTGAAGACGCATCCGCCATCGCCACAATCCATGTGGCGGCTTGGCGGGAGGCATATCGCGGGATTATTTCCGATGAATTTCTGGCGAATCTGTCCATTCAGCGGCGTACTGAGTTTTGGGTCAACTCGCTGTCGGATCCAGCGCATATTTTTCATCATGCATTTGTAGCTGAAATGAACGGTCAGGCCGTCGGATTTGCCGGGTATGGAATTTCCCAGGAGAAAGAGTCTGGTTTTGATGGCGAATTATTCTCAATTTATATTTTGCAATTCTCCCATAAGCGCGGGATCGGGCGGTCGCTTGTCAACCAGGTTGTGAAAGAAATGCAAGAGGCTGGCGGGAACTCGATGATGGTCTGGGTATTGAAGGATAACCCCGCGCGCGGATTTTATGAAAGGCTGGGTGGGGAATATCTCAAGGAGAAATATATCGAGATCGGCGGGGACCCGTTGTTGGAGGCAGCCTACGGCTGGCGTGATTTGAGTCGCTTTCGGGGAGGGGAAGGTTTGCAGCGCTGAAACAGGTGCGGGCGGGGGATGAATCGCGGCGTCACGATTTTGGGCGTCCTGTGTTCTTATTAGCATCCTATTTTTATTTGCATCGGAGGAAATATGCAGGACCGTATCGTGATCACAGGCATGGGGACGGTTAATCCGCTTGGTTTGAACGTGGAAGAATCATGGAAGAATGCGGTCGCGGGAGTTTCGGGGGTGGGACCGATCACTCTTTTCGATTCTCATGCGGCAAAATTGCAAGTGAATATTGCGGCAGAGGTGAAAAACTTCATGCCGGAACAATTTATGGATGCGCGCGAGGCGAGACGGCGTGATCGCTTTGAACAGTTTGCTGTGGTAGCGTCGCGCGAGGCGTTGAAGAACTCCGGGTTGAATGTAATGGAAGCAAACGCTGGTCGAATTGGCGTCATTATTTCCTCTGCCATTGGCGGGCTGAGTTCCCTGCAAGATGCGATATTGACCAACCATACCGTGGGACCGCGGAAGGTCAGCCCTTTTCTAATTCCGATGTTGATGGCGAATGGCGGGGCGGGGATGGTGGCAATAGAATTCGGCATCAAGGGTCCTTGCTTTTCGGTGGCTTCGGCTTGCGCCTCAGGCGCGGATGGAATTGGTACGGCGTTGATGATGTTGCGCACCGGGATGATTGACGCGGCTTTGGCCGGCGCGGCTGAGACGACGATCACCTCGACAGGCGTCGCGGCGTTTGATCGTGTGGGAGCGATGTCTCGCCGCGATAGCGATTATTCGATGACGCCCCAGCCTTTCGATAAGAACCGCGATGGATTGGTGATGGGTGAAGGCGCCGGGGTTTTGGTTTTGGAAAGGGAGTCTGACGCGAAGGCGCGCGGGGCGAACATTCTGGCGGAACTTGCCGGGTATGGGGCGACAGCGGATGCGTTCCATGTGACCGCTCCGCATGAGAATGGGGAAGGTGGGGCGGCGGCAATACGAATGGCTTTGGCGTCTGCCAGTGCGAATGACGAAGAGGTCGGCTATATCAGCGCCCATGGGACGGGTACTTCGCTCAACGATCAGGCGGAGACTCGCGCGGTTAAGGCGGCATTTGGCGATTTGGCTTATAAGATTCCCATTTCATCCACAAAGTCCATGACCGGGCATATGATGGGTGCGACCGGCGCGCTTGAAG
>DAOTXI010000250.1:0-5972 GCA_034435475.1 Anaerolineales bacterium | reverse complement strand
GGGTGAGGGCTTTGGCGGTCTCCACAAAATCATCCCAGGTCCAGTCGTTGGCGGGGTAGGTGACGCCTGCCGCGTCGAAGAGGTCTTTGTTGTAATAGACGACGAGGCTGGAGATATTTTGCGGAATGCACATCAGCTCGCCCTGCCAGGTGAACGATTGAATGGCGATGGGGAAGAAATCTTCCCGCGCGATCAGGTCGCTCTCGTTCAAATAGGGACCGAGCGGCTCGAACAATCCTTCGGCGGCAAACCCGGCGTAGCGGCGGTAGTTCCACAGGGTGACATCCGGCGGGCTGCCCGCGGCAAAGTCGGTGGCGACGCGGTCACGATAGGCGCTGCCGGAGGGAATGTGGGTGATCTCAATGTCAACTTCGGGGTGGGCGGTTTCAAAGGCATTGACCAGTTCGATATAGGCGCCGCGTTCGGCGGGGTCGCCGGTGATCATAAACGTAACCGGCTGGGACGAGGTTTCCCGCGCGGGCGCTCGGCAGGCTGCCAGTAGAATCGAAAAGACGAATAGAATTATTGACGCAAACTTGCGGGAACTGTTTTTCATGTCCTTGCTTACTCCTTTTCGTTGTGAAAGTTTGACGTTAGAAGTGGCTGCAAAAGCACAAAGAATAAAATCGGAGCCGCCAGCGACACAATGGAAGCCGCCATCAAAAGCGACCAGTCGGAGCGCCCCATTTGATGGAGGAGTTGCAGGGCGACGGGAACCGTGAAATTCCTTTCGCTTTGCAGGTAAAGCAATGGGCTGACGTAATCTCCCCAGTAATGGATGAACGCCAGCAGCGCAACCCCGGCGGTGGTCGGGCGGGCGATGGGCATGGCAATTAAACGCCAGGAGTTTATTACGCCTGCTCCGTCCAGGCGCGCTGAGTCGTAGATTTCACGCGGGATGCGGCGGAAGGCGCGGTAATACATCAACACAAAGAAGGCGCTGGTGCCCATGAAAGCGGGGGCGACCAACGCCCAAAGGCTGTTGTAGATTCCAAGTTCCTTGTAGACAATGAAGCGCGCGTACCATAGCGCAATGCCGGGAATCATCAGCGTCGCCAGCGAAAGCGTCACCCAGCGCCTCTGGCTGGAACGCGGAAGTTGGGAGATGGCAAACCCCGCCCAGGAACTGACCAAAATGGTGATGGGAACTGCCAGAACCAGAACCCGCAGCGAGTTTAGCGCGAAGCGCCAGAGCGGGACCAATTCCCAGATGCGGATGAAATTTTCCAGCGAAAGTTCGCCGGGTGAAAATTGCAAATTGCGCGGGAGCGGGGTTCCCGGCGGGCGCAGCGCCGCCAGCGCAACCCACAGGAAGGGCAGTAGGAAAACCGCCGCCGTAATCACCCGCGCGGCGCTGATGGGAAAGCGGTTAGAGGACGAAGGTTTCATCAGTGAGGTCTACGTTCCATTGGCGGGCGGTGTTGAACAGGTACAGGATGACCGCCCCGGTGATGGCGTACAGGATCCACAATGCCGCGCCTGCCGTGCCGAAGGAGAACAGGTCGAAGGCTTGTTCGTAGATGAACAGCGGCAGGGTGTGGGTTGAGTAGTAGGGTCCGCCCTGCGTGGCGACGAGAATGATCGTGAAGGATTCTTGCAGGATCAGGATCGCATCGCGGAAGGCGAGCAGCAGCAGGATGGGGGCGAGCATGGGCAGATACAACTTCCAGACCACCTGCCAGCCTGTTGCCCCGTCCAGTTGGGCGGCTTCTTCCAGTTCCTTTGGCACATCCTGCAGGGCGGCGAGACTGACCAAAAAGCCCTCGCCGATCTGCCAGAACATCATCAGTGCCAGCGCGGGTTTGGACCAGTTCGGGTCGGCGAACCAGCCAGGGGTGTATAAACCGGCGGCTTTGAGGATCAAGTTCACGGGTCCGAAGAGCGGATTTAAAATCCACAGCCATGCGAGGGCGTACGCCACCGGCGGGACGATGCTCGGCAGGTAGAGGATGCCGCGCAGCCAGTTTAGGGGTTTGCCTTTTCCACGCGCCAGCCAGGCGGCGAGGAACATGGTCAAAACCCGCAGCGGCACCGGCAGGACGATCAGCGCCAGCGAATTACGCACGCTCAGGAAGAAGATTTCGTCGGTGTAGGCCAGGATGAAGTTCAGCGCGCCCGCCCAGAAAGGGGGTTTGATGCCGTCATAATGAAAAAAGGCGAGCCCGAATGAGATGCCGGCCGGGATGAACACTAGAAAAAGCATCCCCAGCAGGTAGGGGATGAGCAAAAAACGGACTTTAGTATAATAACCAAACTTCACGATATTGGATCTCCAGTGTGGAACTTTTTGCCTGGCGGGGGCGTCCAAGTCTTGAAAAAAGTATAACACGCAAGCAAACACGCCCTTCTGGGGCGAATCTGACACGCCTGTTACGCATGAAAGGAAAATAAGATGTCACTTTTGTTTCGTTCCACCCTTTTGGGGCTGGTTGCCCTGTTTTTCCTGGCGGGGTGCTCGGCAGCGGGGAATCCTCAGGTTTCCTATCCGCAAGCGGTGGACCTGGAGAATATCCCTGCGGGGCAAACCGGCAACGGCGGCAACGTGGAACAGCCCGCTCCGGGCGCGCGCGGCAGCGAGCCGGCGCTCCTCCAGCGCATCTCACAGGACCTGGCTAAGCGCCTCGGAATCCCGTCTGGAGATGTGGCTGTGATGGAGATCGTTTACGTAACCTGGGATGACGCTTCTCTCGGCTGCCCGGCTGAAGGACAGTCGTATGCCGCCGGGCAGGTGGAGGGTTATCGGGTCCGTGTGCAAGCCGCCGGAAACGAATACATCTATCACACACGGGGCTACAATGAGTTCGTCCTGTGTGAGAACGGAAGACCCGTCTCGTATCCCTAGGTTATAGTTTTTTCTCTATCGTACACGGAAAGCCTAAAAAATTCTCTTCTTTTCGCAAATTCCCGATTCGCCGAAAAGACTTTTAGAGAGTTTCTGGAAACCATTTTTGTACACGAGACTTTATCCGTAATAAGAAAAACTGTCCCCCAGGTTGCAACTTTGCCTTGTGAATAGTTCAAAAAACCTTCGGGACGGTTATTTCGGATAATGTCTAAGGACTTTTTGATAAAACGCCTTGAATCCGTGTTTTCTGCGCTCGTCCGCGTCCTGATTTTGTGAATGTAAGGTAATCAGAAACACTATTTTGAAGATATTGAATGAGTTCGAAGGTCTTGCCCAATAAGGGGCTTAAGAAACCGGCTGGCATCACTGCCAGCCGGTTTGCGTTCTTTACAAGATATCGGTCAAATTTCTAGGGGAATGGCGGCAGGGCCAGGCCAAACGTGCGCTGGATGAAAATTGCCATCTGTCCGCGGCTAACGGCGTTGTTGGGGCAGTAATTTCCGCCACCGCAGCCGGAGGTGATGCCTTCATTCGCCAACTGCTCGATCCATGCGGCGGTAGACAGGCTTGATGGAACGTCGCTGAACATGGTTCCGGTTGCCGCCGGGGGCGTATAAGCAGAGCCGTGTTCGGCGCGCAGCAGGAAGATTGCCATTTGGGCGCGGGTGACCGAGCTAGTGGGGCAGAATTTCCCACCGCCGCAGCCGCCGGAGATGCCCTCTATCGCCAATTGTTCGATCCATGCTGCGCCGAAGGTACTGGTAGAAACGTCGGTGAACATGGTTCCGGTTGCCGCCGGGGGTGTATAAGCGCCGCCGTGAATGCCTCTCAACAGGAAGATCGCCATCTGCGCGCGGGTGACTGTGTTGTTGGGGCAGTAATTGCGCGGACCGGTTGAGCAACCGCCCGTAATGCCTGCGTTATAAACAGACTCGATGTAGGACCATGTGGAGGCGTTGGTGGGCACATCCAGGAAGGAACGCACGGAGCATTGCGAATACGAGGATGAAGTAATCCAGTTGCCGTAGTTGGCGTTGGGGTTGCTGACGCCGCTCTTGGCGTATTCGCCCATGTGCCAGAAGGTTCTGCCGTCCGGGTCAATTGCCATGCCGCTGTAATCGCCCCAGCGGTATGGGGAGCCGTCGAAGGCAGTGTAAGTGGCTTCACCGGCTTTGGCTTGGATGGAGGATTGCAGGGTGCCAGCCGCGTCGGTTAACAAACGCCCAACCAGGCGCGTTTCCATGAATTGCGCACTGCCGCCGCGTTCGAAGCCGATCGCCATATTGTCACACATGTCGGCGGTCACATCCGGGAAGATGTAGTGCAGGTCTGGCGCGCCGAAGAAGTTGCCGTCCACGATCGGGTAGCCCGCCGCGCCGAGGTTGATCTTGTGCCAGCGCAGCACGTTATTGTCGCCGGTGCCCCAGTCGTACGAGACGGTGTCCACTACATAGGCGTAGCCGTTGCGATACTCGAAGCTCCTCATACGCCAGTCGTTGCCTTCGACAGACGTGCCGCCGCTTTGTGGTACTGCTACAGGGTAGCCGCTCGCGCCGACCGCGCCGAAGTCATAGGTCTGCACCACGGTGGGAACGCCGCCGGTGAAGGGGTTGTTCCACTGCCAGAGCCAGGTGGTGGCTCCGTCGTAAAAGTCGGTGACGAAGTAATGCGAGTTGAACGGCACAGGCACGGAGTCTTGCGCCCAACCGGTCAGGTTCAGGGGCTGCGGTGTGCCGCCGTCATAGCCCACGCTGGCAGAGACCATGGTCACGGCGAGGTTGGCATAGGCATCGTCTTTTTCGAAGGCATAGACGCGCCCTTCAAAGCCGAACGGGACGCTGCCCCCGAACATGTTGGCGCCCATGAAGATGGCATGGTCGCCGATGCCGATGTGCGGGTAATCGAAGAACTCGTCGCCGTAGAACTGGGCGTCGAATTCGTAGGCGTACCAACTCCCCAGCGGATTATCGTCGTCCGAGACCATCAGGTAGAAGAACTCGCCGTCTTCGATCGCCATCACCCAGCGACCCTCCTCCTGGTCGTACAGCACGGTCGGGTCGAAGGTGCCCGAAGCGCCGAGCCCGGCGAGGAAGGCGTCGAACAGGACTCGGGTGAGCACGGTGGCGCCGGTCTTGTCGTAGATCTCGAAGCTCGAGTTCTCGACTGCGACCAGGTGGTTCGGACCGGCCGCCATATCAGAATCCGGCGGGACGGAGGCGCCGCTGCCGCAACAGTCATCAATATCGAGCGCGGCAAACGAGACGTCAATGGCGGGGGTGTCGAGACTGGGGGCGCTAATTGCGGTGTCAGTCTGACCCATTCCTGGAATATTGCGCTGTTTTGCCGCTTCTGCCAATTGCTGGCGCTGGGCGGAACCCATGCGGTATTCCATTTCATCGAGGTCAATCTCGCCAGCCAGCCAGCGCTCATACTGCGAGGGTGCAGGCTGGAAGGTCTGCATGGTTACGAGAGCCGCGTCAGTGCTAATGGTCACCGGCTCCGCTACAACCACGGAGGTGCCGGGTTGCCCGTTGCCGACGGTCTGCGCGCCGCTCAGGGAGAGCACCGCGCGTTCGCGAGCGGCGGTTTCGGCGGCGGGTCCGCTGGTGCCAAAGAAGCCCCAAACTCCGACCGCCAGCAGGGTAACGATACTTACAACACGCCAAATTACATTATAAATTTTCATTTGGTCTCCGATATTGTTTAGAAAAGATGAAAGAACATGGATGACGGAACGAACTTCTCTGATTAATTCCCGGCGCCTCCTGTTAGTAAGTTGAATTTGAATCAAGCCATCCAATTCAGCCTCTTCTTGTCCAGATTTTGGCGGTTTGGCTGTGTATTGGTTGACCCAGTTCGCAACAGATTGGGGGTTGACCTTGAGCGCGCGCGCAATCGTCCCGTAACTTTTGCCTTCCCGATACATGCGGATGGCGGCAAGGCGGGTTTCCGCGGCATATCCATGCCGGGCTGGGTCAGGCGTATACACGCGGTTGCATTGCCCGCACCGGTAGCGTTGACTGCCGGAGGGATTGAAACCCGCTTTGTATTGCTTCCAGTTCGATTGGCACTTTGGGCAGTTCATGAATCCTGTTTTGTTTCTGATTTTAGGTGCCCCTTCTACCTT
>DAOTXI010000249.1:0-1829 GCA_034435475.1 Anaerolineales bacterium | reverse complement strand
GCGTTTTCTGCGGGTGGGATAAAAATTCTTTTTGAGGGTGAAGGTAACTCCGCATTAGCGGTGTGAGAGGCGCCCGAGGAGTAAAGCAAGATGGAAAAGTTGTTTTGAAGGCTGCCAAGCGCGATGTGACCGGTAAACAGGTGAAAGCCCTGCGCCGCGAAGGAAAGCTCCCGGCGGTGATCTATGGGCGGCATGTCGAGCCGATCTCGATTGTGTTGGAAGCGCATAGCGCGGGCATGGCGTTGGGCAAGTTGACATCGTCCAGCTTGGTTACGATTGACGTGGAAGGCGCGGAGTATCCCGCCCTCGTCCGCGAACGCCAGCGTGACTACATCAAGGGCGCGTTGACCCATGTGGACTTTCTGGCTGTGGACATGAATGAAAAAATCCGCACCAGCGTGGGTCTGGCGTTTGTGGGCGTTTCTGGCGCGGTGAAGGATTACAACGGCATCCTCGTTCACAACCTGGAACGGCTCGAAGTGGAATGTTTCCCCGGCGACCTTCCCGAGCGTATTGAAGTGGATATTGCCATGCTCAAGCAGATCGGAGACCTGATCCGCGTGCGCGACCTGACTGTTTCAGACAAGATTCGCATCCTGGGCGACCCCGAAGAGACCATTGCTGTGGTCACGATCATCAAAGATGAAACCTCTGCGGTTACGGCTGAGGGTGAGGGTGTTGCAGCAGAAGCGGCGGCTCCCGAACTCAGTGTGGAGCGCGGCAAGAAAGCCGAAGAAGGCGACGAAAAGTAATAAATTTTCTTGCAGTGAGATTGAAAACATCCGTCATCGAAAGATGGCGGATGTTTTTATGTGCGCCGCAAAGTTCACTTTGCGTTTTGGCATTACTTGTTCCTGAAGCCCGCAAGGTGAACCTCGCGAGATGTTACAAAATAAACCCCAATATCTTCATGAAATCCACGGTCATTCTCGCGGTTGCACCCCAGAGCAATTCGCCATCATAGGGATGGTAGGCGATGACGGAACGACTCGACCCCGGCAGGGCGAATTCCCAATAATTTTTCCGTTCTGCCAGCCAGAGTAATGGGATGGTAAAGACCCGCGCCACTTCGACGCCTGCGGTTTTGAACGCGTAGGGAAACGGGATAATCCCCACTACCGGACTGACACGGAAATTACTGATCGTTACCATGCGGCTCAACCTGCCAATGACCTGCACGTCCGAGGGACGGAGCCCGATCTCTTCATCGGCTTCGCGCAGGGCGGTCTGTTCGGGTGTGGTCTCACCTTCATCACATGCGCCGCCGGGGAAGGAAACCTGTCCCTTGTGCGATTCAACTCTGTCGTTGCGGCGTGTGTAAAGAATGTGCCATTCATTCTGCACAGGAACGAGCGGCACGAGGACAGCGGCGCATTTCAAATGGGCATCGGCGTGGATGGGAATCTCAGCGTACCCATCCGTCTCTGCCGTTGACGGGTCTGCTTCCCGCAATTTCGTCCGCAGAAAATCCTCCGTGACAGCCGTCATTTTATGATTCTGATCTTACCGGACTGCCGCAATAGTCGCATTCCACGGTGATCTCATCCAGCCAGTCCACTTCGTCTGGTCGGACCGCCGCGCCGCAGGATGGGCAATGGGTGGGCAGGATGGCAGGTTTGCGAGGCGGTTCTGTCAGAATATCCGCCGAGGCGGGCAGGTTGCCCTGAATCACGGACGCGATCTCTTCAGATTCTGCCTTGAAACCATGCGAACGCAGCTCATCGACCATTCTTTCGCCGATCCTGCGCACGCGATGATAACGCTGCTGTGTGGCAAGCAGGGTTAACCCGCTGCGGAAGTGCGCAACCGCCTTTTTGCCGTCATTATCC
>DAOTXI010000248.1:0-5131 GCA_034435475.1 Anaerolineales bacterium | reverse complement strand
CCCGAAGAGAGAGCCGTCAAGGGAGAGCGTGTCCCAAAGCAGGGCAATCCCTCCCAAGGCTCCAACAATGAGGACGATGCCGACATTGCGCGCCAGCGCGTTGGAAGAAGCATCTTCAGACTTTAACGAGTCGACCTGCTTGTTGCTGATACGTCCCTGCCTGTTGGCTTGCAAGTCTGCCTCGTCGAAATTGAATAGCTCCATCAATTGCGATTCGGACATCATCTGTGCCTCGTTTGAATTTCCAACACTGCCGCCCGAGCGTCTTCATAATTTGTCCCATGCAGTTGCCGGTGGGCGCGGATGGCTCCCAACACATCGCCTTTTTTGACGAACTCCACGACTTCAACATCCTCGTGAACGGCGGATTGAGCCGCTGTGGCAGCGCTGGCAGGGGCAAGCCATTCGGATGAGAGTATCTCCTTCTTTTTATCCTTCAGGTTGAATTCCGCGTAATAGACCGCATACACGTCTCCCTGATGCATGGCTTCTGGCAGATTGGGGCGCACTTCAAAAGAGCGCCTGCCTGCGAGCAATTCATATACAGAATAATCGGAGTAGGTTTCCGTGCTGGAGTTGTATTCCCGCCGGACGACTTTGATGATGTTGATGGGTCCCTCTGCCTTCCCCACCTTGACCGTCATTTTCGCAAACGCACGAAAAAGGGTCATCACCCCTGCCGCACCCCAGATCAATGTCCAAAAGCACCCGAAGACACCGACCATGATGATGCGGAAGACGAGACCTCCCTCAGGGACAAGCCAACCGAACCCCGTTGCAGCTCCCAGCCCGATCCCAACCAAGGCAGAAAGCATCATGATACTGCCAAGGAACAAGGCTCCTGCTTTTGAGCCGCTTTCCTTAATCTGTAGGCGCTGTTTTTGTTTTTCAGAGACCAGCCCATTTTTATTGAGTTGTAATTCCGTTTCATCGAATTGAAGGATATTCATAAGTGACACGTCAATCATTTTGCCTCACAGTCCACGGGGTGCGTATAAATGTGTTTCCATCTCATCTACTGGAATACCCTTGTTCTCGCCCGGGATGAAAAGCGTCTCGTCGCGCAGGCAGTAGTGAAGCTGTTCCCAGCGGGCTTTTGCGTGTTGCCAGCGCGGAAACTCATCACGGTCGAAAATTATTTTTCTCTCTTGATAGGTTTTCATATTCTTTTCGAAGAGGCGCTTGATCTTTGAACCAAGCCATACGACTGAAACCAAAACAATGACACCAAAACATAATATGGGCAAACCTAATGTCAGGCTGGTTACCAGCCAGGCAGGGACCCCGGCAAGGTCGGGCAATATGGTGGATGCCCCGATCAACCCGCCAATCAGCGGGGCGATGGCTGCCGTCACTGACAGCGCAATTGGGCAGAGGATCGAACAAAGGAAGACTAGAATCAGCAATCCAAACCCATACCAAAGCCCGGGGTGCGTGGGTCCCGAAGGTTTATCGGGCGGTTTGAGTTTCAAGCCAAGGGCGGTATGCGCCGTCCGCAAATGCTCGGTGGTGACCGTGTTGCCCCACGAGTCGATACCGGTGGAGGTTTCCTTCCATTCTTTTGTATTGGACGCATACAGGCTGGTGACTTTTTGAACCTGGTCGGTTTGTTTGCAGGTTGGGCAAATGGGCAGGGAAGGCAGATTCATTTTTTCACTCTTTCGATTTCAAAAACTATACCCGCCCGCTTGTTGACTCTGTTCGCATTTATTGACAGATTCATTAGTACAATTGGTCTATGTCAAAAGATCGTCAGACGGTTTCACCCGGGCAGTTTTCCACATTTGGAGAACTATTGCGCTATCTGCGCGAGCGCGCGCATCTCTCCCAGCGCGAGCTGGCGTCCCTGGTTGAGTATCACTTCAGTTACATCAGTTACCTCGAGAAAAACACCCGCTCGGTGGATGAAGCCTCCCTGCTGGGGCGTTTTGTTCCCGCGCTGGGGTTGGAAGATGAGCCGGAGTGGGTCGCGCGGCTGGTCGAACTCTCGAAGATCAAAAGGGAGGAGGCGCCATCGAAGAAATATTTGGCAGAACCAATTTCGGGTGAAACAAAAGCCGATGGTCTGCCGCCCAGCCTCACGTCCATAATCGGACGCGAGGTTGAATCCGCCCGTCTGCGAAAGCTGGTCTTGAATCCCGCTATAAGGCTGGTTAGCGTGCTTGGACCTCCCGGCGTGGGGAAAACCTGCCTGTCGTTGAATGTCGCCCGCGCAGTTCAACCTGCATTCAGAGATGGCGTCATATTTGTTGACCTTGCTGCTGTAGAGAATCCTCAATATCTTTTTCCATCAATCGCCGCCGCCCTTGGTGTAGCCGGCTCGGCAACTATTCCGGCGGACGAAGCGCTCAAATCTGAATTGACGGATAAAAACCTGCTGTTGGTGTTGGATAATTTCGAACAGATTGTGCAAAGCGCCCCGCTCCTTCTACCTCTTTTGGGGTCCGCGTCTGGGATAAAAATACTTGTCACAAGCCGCGAAGTACTGCGATTGCGGGGTGAGCAGGAATTTCATCTTTCGCCGCTTCCCATCCCACCCCTGGAGGGGAATGATAAAAATCTGCGTTTGTTGGATTTTCCCTCCGTGGAATTGTTTGTCGAACGCGCCCGGTCTGTGAAACCAGAGTTTAATTTGGATGAAAAAAACGCCTCGCTCGTAGCCGAGATCTGCGCCCGGTTGGACGGTTTGCCTCTCGCGATAGAGTTGGCTGCCGCCCGCATAAGAACAATGAGCCTTGTTTTCATGCTTGAGCATTTCAACCGCCGATTTGACTGGCTATCTCAGGGCGCGCGTGATTTACCTGAGTGGCGTCAGACATTGTCAGGAGCCATTGAATGGAGTGTTGAGTTCCTGTCAGAAAAGGAACGAACGCTTTTCCAACGGCTTTCGATCTTTTCAGGCGGCTGGACCCTTTCAGCAGCGGAAGATATTTGCAGTGATGACGATTTAAGTTTGCGTTCCGAGGTGTTTCATCTGATGATTCAATTGATTGAAAAATCGTTGATCCTTCCAGTGGATGAAAATGGCAGATATTCATTTTTAGAGACCCTGCGGGAGTATGCTCTTAATGGACTGAAAAATACCGGCGAATGGGAGACCCTGCGAAAAAAACATTTTGATTATTATTTGTCTTTCATGCAGACCGCCAAACCTCATCTTAATCAAGGCGGAAGTCAATTGATTTGGCTTTCGAAGATGGAACTTGAGCGCTCGAATTTGCGCCTTGCGCTTGAATGGGCGACCGAGAATCGCGAGCGCGCGAACCAGGCAATGGAGTTTGGTTTGTGCATTCATAATTTTTGGCTGATCAGAAGTTATATTCGAGAAGCAAGATCTTGGCTGGAAAAGATATTTGCGCTCGACGACTCGCCGACCGCCATGCGCGCCAATTTACTTCGGTTTGCGAGCGACTATGCCAGTTTTCAGGGCGATTATCCCCAAGCTCAAGTTTATGAAGAAGAAGCCATGCGTATTTCCAAATTCCTGGGGGATGAGATCGGCATCTATTTTTCAATGGACGGTATGGCAATGCTGGCTGGAATGCAGGGCGATTATTCGCGGGCAGCAGCGCTTTTGGAAGAGGTTTTGGTTTTTCGCAGACAGCAGTCAGACAAATTATTGCTCGCCGCCACATTAAATAATTTGGGGATCGCAACCCGCAGGCTCGGTGATTTCGACCGAGCGAAACAATTATTTACAGAGGTGATTCAAATTAACAGGGAGACACAAAATCTTAAGTCGCTGTCGCATTCCCTGCATGGCTTGGGGGATATGCTTGTGCAACAAGGAAGTTTTGGCGAGGCGATTCATCTACTCAAGGAGAGTACGGATATTCGGTTGCGTCTTCGTGATATGAAAGGTCTGGCTCATTCGCTGGACGCCCTCGCCATGTTGGAAGAGAAAATGGGCAATGAATATCAGGCTGCCAAATTAGAAGGCGTTTCAGTTCAATTACGGGAAAAGATCGGCTTGCCGATTACCCCCGCGGCGCAGAAGGAAAACGAGAATTTTCTTACCCGGTTGCGTGAAAAACTGGGACAGAACCAATTTGAAAATGCCTGGTTTGACGGGCAAACGATGTCGTTGGAGCAGATCGTTGATATGGTTAGGGAGATTTGAATCGATGGGGAAGGGAATATGGAAAGTTTTTTGGCGCGGCAAGCAGCCAACCCGTGCGAGGCGAACCTGGTGGGGCAGAAAGACGGCTTGCCACTTGCGAAACGTCAGATGAATATACTAGAAAAATATCATAAATATTGACAAATCCCCTCTACTTTGCTATAATGCCCTCCTGATTGATAAAAACGCCAGTAATGGCTTAATTTTCGGGAGTAAAAAGAATGTCGCAACTTGAGATCAAAGATTTGCACGTCAGCATCGAGGATAAGGAAATCCTCAAGAGTCTGACCCTCACCATCAAGCAGGGTGAAATTCATGCCATTATGGGACCGAACGGCACGGGCAAGTCTACATTGGCATATACCTTAATGGGGCACCCAAATTATACTGTCACTAGTGGGGAAGTGCTCCTGGACGGCGAGAACGTCCTCGAAATGGAACCCGATGAACGCTCGCGCGCGGGTATTTTTCTCGCATTTCAATACCCGGTTGCCATCCCCGGCGTGACCGTGGCGAACTTCCTGCGCTCGGCTATCAACTCCCGCCGCCGCGCCGACAACCCCGAAGACAAAGGCATGCCCATCCCTGAATTCCGCAAGATGTTAAAGGAAAAGATGGACACGCTCAAGATGGACCACGCCTTTGCGGGGCGTTACCTCAACGACGGTTTTTCTGGCGGCGAAAAGAAACGCGCCGAAATTTTGCAAATGGCAACGCTCAAGCCACGATTTGCTATCTTGGATGAAACAGACTCCGGCTTGGATATTGATGCGCTGCGCATCGTCTCGGAAGGCGTCAACGCTCTTTCCGGTCCCGAGCTTGGTGTGCTGGTCATCACGCATTATCAACGCCTGTTGAACTACATCAAGCCGCAGTTCGTACACGTCATGATGGGTGGTCGCATCGTCGAATCCGGCGGACCCGACCTTGCCCTGCACCTCGAAGAACACGGCTATGACTGGCTGCGCGAGAAAACTGCTGAAGAAACTGCCTAGGAGCAGATATTGGATA
>DAOTXI010000247.1:0-2656 GCA_034435475.1 Anaerolineales bacterium | reverse complement strand
AGAAACAGAGCAATCGGAGTTTGGCACGAAAACGGATTGTGATTGAGCATATCTTCCGTAAGTTGAAGGTATTTCGTATTTTGAGTGAAAGGTATCGTAATCGTAGAAAGAGGTTTTCTGTCCGCTTCAATCTGATTGCTGCCATCTACAACCTTGAACTCACTTCAATCTGACTTTTGCAAGAGGTCTATTATATGATTAAAAGAAGAAGAGCCTTCCCAAAAATATTTGGAAAGGCTCTTTGTTTTCGACATTCGTAAAATCATGCTGCGGATGGAATCCTTTGGTACAGGAACTCTTCCACATTCATGGATGCGCTGGCGTGTTCAATGGTGATACTAACCACGCGCCCATTTTCATCCAGGTCAAGATAGATGTTCTCATCCAACTCCTGCGTTTCCACGGGCGGCGTGTTCGAAAATTCCAACAGGGTGGTATCTGTGTCGGCAAAATATTTTACTCTCATGGTCACTCCTTAAAGTTCCTGTCGAAAAAGGCGTTATGAACCGTCTCTCCATCTTCGAGCAGGATAACGCGCAAAGCGCGATTTCCCATTTCAGCAATCCGCGCCCATTTTCGAATTCGCCCATCGCTTTGTCGTTCTTCTTTTACAGGATGCTTGATGACGAACTCGATCCATTCATCCTTGATTTCCGCCCTGTCTGGGCGCAAACGGGTATATTGAAAATACTGCGTTGTTTTCACTTTATAAATTATAGCAGGGTTTATAATCGCGCAATGTCCTTGCGCCGCATCGCCATGATCGCCCGTTGGAAGCCCGTCCATGTGGGGCAGGCGGCTGTCTTGCGCGGGTTATGCAGTGGGGCGGGGGAGGTGTCCATCGGGGTCGGGTCGTCGAACCGCTATAATGCGCGCAATCCGTTCACGTATGAAGAAACGGAGGCCATGCTCAGGCTCGCGCTGGGCGGGGAGGCGCAAGAGAGCGCCTCCTACGCCATAGTCCCTGTGCCAGACCTGGATGACGGTCCGCGCTGGCGAGTCATGGTGAAGGAAATGTTCGGGGAACTGGACGCCTTTGTGACGGACAATCCCTACGTGGCGAATCTGATGAAGGACGACTACCGCCTCATGCGACCTGTGGAGTTTCTCTCTCCATCCGAGTTTATCAAAGTGGACGGAACGGCCGTCCGCTTGATGATGGCGCGAGGGGAGAAGTGGCAGGACTGGGTCCCGGAGCGAGTCGCGCAGTACATCGAATCAAATAAATTGGATGAACGTTTCCGGCGCGAGTTTGGGTTGGAGACGCTGGCAATGCAGGTGGTGGTGAGCGGTAAGTGCAAATAGTTTATAATTATAAAAGGAGAATTGAACAATGTATTCATGGGATGAAGATACCAGTTCGTGGTACGGCAAGTCGAAGTATGCCTATTCGCCGGCGGCCGCGCCGACCCGCGCCGCTTCTGCCGAACGCGCCAAGGCGGCGGGTCCGCGCACGTATCAGGGCAAGAGCGGACCAAATGAGAAGATCATTGACCCAAAGAAGACGGTCAGTACGCAATCGAAAAATCCGCTGATCGTGGCGATAGACGTGACCGGCTCGATGGCATCGTGGCCCGCTGAGATCTTCGACCGCCTGCCCTTGTTCTACAATACCCTGTCGCAATACCGCCCCGATGTGGAAATCTGCTTTGCCGCCATCGGCGATGCGGGCGTGGATAAGTGGCCCCTGCAAGTGACGACCTTTGCCAGCGGCTTCGATCTCGAACAATTGCTTGGTTCGTTGTATGGAGAAGGCGGCGGCGGGGATGCGCCTGAGTCGTATGGGCTGTTCGCGCATTGGGTCAATACGCATGTCGAAATTCCAAACGTGGAGGAAGCCCCGTTTCTGATCGTCTTCGGCGATATCACCATGCACCCGAAAGTTTCGGGAAAACAGGTGGAGCATTATCTCGGAGATAAGACCGGCGATCTTGATGCGATCAAAGAATGGCGTACGTTAACCCAAAAATGGAATACCTGGTTCCTGCGCCGTCCGACCGGCAAACGCGGCGATCAGGTGGATGATCAATGGGGCAAAGCCATTGGCGCGCAAAAGATATTCCATATTGAAGACGAACAACGCGCCGTGGATTACGCGATGGGTCTCGTGGCTCGTTCGTGGGGTTACTTCGGCGACTTCCAGAACAATATGCGCGCGCGGCAGGATGAAACCAAGGTCAAGCAGGTTAGCAAGCCAATCGAAATGATCTGCCCGCGTTGCGGCGCTCCCATCCCGGTCCATGCCGAGGGGATGTTCAAGTGCGGCTTCTGCGGGACGACGTTGAAGTTGTAGGTTGGTAGAACTTATCTCAAAAATACCCTTGTTGTGTAAAAATCGCAAATTTACAAGGGAAAACCGGTAGTTTTTAGGCAATTTAACCATTTTTGAGATGACTTCTAGATTGGTAATGAGGATTTCCGTTATCGTCACCATTCCACCTTATGCTTCGTTCATCGAAGAAGTATCCGCGCATCCCATCGTGAGCGGACTGCGGCTGAATACAGTCATGCCGTTGCGTGAAACAAAGCGCGAGGTATTGGAGCGGCTCTCAAAATTCAAACTGCCTTTGTGGGTGGATTTGAAGGGACGCCAGTTGCGCGTGGTAGAACCTGCCATGCCGCCATTTACCGAAATCAAGTTGAGTCATGCCATTCA
>DAOTXI010000246.1:0-4920 GCA_034435475.1 Anaerolineales bacterium | reverse complement strand
GTCATTTAGTTCCCAAGATATTCCTTTGTTGCATCAACGGCCTCATCCTGCTATGCCAATGCAACTTAATGGTGCCCTGCTAACTCGAACGCACACGATACCCGCGCCCGTCAGATTCGAGCACGCAATCTTCGGGCAGGTCGCTGATTTTCAGCCCGGCTTCCATACAGGTCAGGCGCAAAATATCCATCATAGAATCGTCGCCGTTGAGATACACGCTTTTCACGCCTTTTTGTTTCAACTCGCCAGCCAGCAGCTTTGCTTTTTCGCGCAACCCTCCATACACCTGAAGCGAATCGCGGGCATAATTCACGGCGCGTTGGGTGAAAACCTTCATGCCTTCGGGGGTCAGGTCATATTGCAGGCGCGTGCGGTCGAGGTGCGAAACCTTGACCCAGCCGCGGGTGATGAGGCGTTTGATGTACCAGTTGACGCTCCCGACGGCGATGCCGAGACGTTTGGAAAGATTCGCCTGTGTGACGAGAGAATCTTGCGCGATCTCATCCAGCAAGGCATATTCGTGCGGTTTGATTTTCGTATTCATAATTGAGCGTTCAGTTTTTGAATTCTGACACGATTCCCCATTTGAGTCAAGCGGAGTCTTTGAAGGGTTTCCCTCCGACTCCCCTACGCTGCAACTTAACAGCGGATTGCGAGGTTTTACAGAAATTTTACAGCGGGGTAATTTGCAATTTGTCCCTTTCCCATACACTGGGCGCATGGAGTTGCCATGACCATTTCACGAAGAGATTTTCTCAAAATGTCCGGCGCGTTCACCGCATGGACGGCGCTTGCCTCCTGCTCACCCCAATCGCTTCAGGAGCCCACGGCGGCTGCAATACCATCAGCCCCGCCGCTTGCAGACGACGATTTACTCGTCCACACCTTGAAGCGGATTTCATTTGGACCAACTCACACAATGATTGAGAGGGCGAGGCAGATTGGCAGGGAGGCATTCATCGAGGAACAACTTTTCCCCGAAACAATAGCAGACGGCAAAACCGATTCGCTAATGGAATCCTTCACCACCTTTGGCATGACTCCGGAAGAACGTTTCAGGCTTGAAAAACGCGGGCAACCCATACAGGAACTGGTCGCCGGGACGATCCTGCGGCAATGGCACAGCGAACGCCAACTGTTCGAAACCCTGGTGGATTTCTGGAGCGACCATTTCAGCATTTTCATCGGGAAGAATTTCTGCCGCGTCTTGAAGACCGACGACGACTTGAAGGTCATCCGCCCGAACGCGCTGGGAAAATTCCGCGACTTGTTATTCGCCTCCGCCCACAGCCCGGCGATGCTGGTTTATCTCGACCAGGCGGAGAGTCGCGGCGAAGCACCCAATGAGAATTACGCCCGTGAATTAATGGAATTGCACACCATCGGCGTCGAGGGTGGGTACACCCACCAGGATATTGTTGAGGTGGCGCGCGCTTTCACCGGGTGGACGGTCTCCGGCCCGCGCAACCGGCGGATGGATTTTGGCGGGTTTTATTTCAACCCGGAGATTCACGACAACGGCGAAAAACAAGCCCTGGGCATGACAATCCCACCCGGAGGCGAAGACGAGGGCATGATGATCCTCGACCTGCTTGCCTCACACGCAAGCACGGCGCAATTCATCAGCCGCAAACTTGCCCGCAGATTCGTAGCCGATTCGCCGCCGCAGACATTGGTTGATTCGCTGGCTCAGGTCTTCACGCAGACGGACGGCGATATCCGCGCCCTGCTCCGCGCCCTGTTCAATTCAGATGAGTTCAAGGCATCGGCGGGGCAAAAATTTAAACGCCCGCTTGATTTCTTTATTTCCACCCTGCGAGTCACTGGCGCGGAGATCGTCAGACGCGGAACCCAGGGACTTCAAGACCACCTGCGTCTGCTGGGGCAGGTTCCATTTACATGGCAGCCCCCGAACGGATTCCCCTACGCTCAGGGGTACTGGGCAACCACCAGCGGATTGCTCAGCCGATGGAACTTTGGCAATCTGCTGGTATCGAATCAGATCCGCGGAGTCAAAGTGGACCTGGAGAAATTGACAGCCGACGCCTCCTCCGCTGAAGACATCGTGGACATCCTGAGCCTGCAATTCCTCGGCGCGCTCCTGCCGGAGGACGCGCGGTCCATCCTCGTTGACTTTGCCTCCGTGGGCAGCCTCGACACAAACATCCCATCCATTGCGGGCTTGATCCTCGGCTCGCCGCATTTTCAAATGAGGTAATTTCAAAAATCCATTTGCCTAGTCGGCGTTCTCTAACGCCAACGGGGACGTTACACCTGCCCTGGCGGGCGGTGCCAGGGGAGAATGTCCCCTACACATCGGAAGGAAAATTATGAACACAGCCATTTCCCGCAGAGACTTTCTCAAACTCACCGGCGCCTTTGCCGTCGCGCCTGCCCTCCCCGCGTGGATGCCGCGCATGGCGTTCGCTCCACAGGGCGTAGAACCGCCCGGCGACATTCTCGTCGTCGTCTTTCAACGCGGCGGCATGGATGGACTCAACGCCGTCATCCCGCACGGCGACGCGGACTATTATCGCAACCGCTCCACACTCGCCATCCCCGAACCCGAAGACGGCAGCGACCAAACCGGCATTGACCTCGATGGATTCTTCGGCTTGCATCCTTCGCTTCGTCCGCTCAAAGACTTGTGGGATGAGAAAACGCTCGCGGTTGTCCATGCGGTTGGTTCACCCGACCCAACCCATTCCCACTTCGACGCGATGGACTACATGGAGCGCGGCACGCCGGGCGAAAAATCCATCCCCACCGGCTGGATCGGACGACATCTGCAAACCGCGCCGTGGCAAAACGAATCGCCCTTCCGCGCCATCGGCATGGGAGGCGTGATGCAAGCCGCCCTGCGCGGACCCATCCCCGTCACCACGCTCAAATCCATCTCCGATTTTCATCTACAGGGCGATGCCACCCAACTGACGGAGATCCGCGCGCGGCTCCAGTCGCTTTACAACCTCGGCTCCACACTCGACGCCCCCGCCATCGAAACCTTCAACGCCGTGGATATTCTCGACAAGATTGACGTGGACAGTTACACACCCAGTAGCGGCGCGGAATATCCAGAAACTGAATTTGGCATGGCAATGAAACAGGTCGCGCAGATCGCCAAAGCCGAAATCGGTTTGGAAGTCGCCTGCGTAGATATCGGCGGCTGGGATACTCACAACCAACAGGGCGCGCTCGAAGGCGACCTGCCCAATCTCTTGCAAGAGTTCTCTTCCGGGCTGGCTTCGCTATATCACGACCTTGGCGACCGCGCCAAACGCGTGACCGTCGTCACCATGTCTGAGTTCGGGAGGCGGGTAAAGGAAAACGGTTCAGAGGGAACCGACCACGGGCACGGCAACTGCATGTTCGTCCTGGGCGGCGGCGTAAATGGGGGAAAAGTCTACAGCGAGTGGCCCGGTCTCTCGACCGAAAAACTCTACCAATCCATGGACCTCGCCATCACCACCGACTACCGCGATGTGCTTGGCGAAGTTGTTCAAAAGCGTCTCAAGAATCCGGGGCTGGCTGAAATCTTCCCCAACTATTCAACCTGGAAACCGCTCGACATTGTAAAAGGTTGAATCACTTTCGAACCGCGGAAAGCATCATCCCTTCGTATTGATCCGCGATCTTCTCGATATCGAAATCCCTGGCTTTCACCAAACTCGCATTGCGAAAATCCAGCAGCCGATTCCGATCCGAGATCAATTTTCTCAAAGCGGATGCAAACCCCGCCTCATCCTCAACCTCGACCAGATACCCGTTTCGATCCTGATCCACCAGGTCAAGAAATCCACCTATCCGGCTCGCTACGATGGCAAGTCCCTTCACCAGCGCATCCACGCCGACGACGGGTAATCCCTCCGAAAACGACGGCATGAAGAGGATATCGCTCCGTGAGAATTCATCCAGCACATCCGCGGGCGTGACCCAGCCTGTGAGATGAAAGCGTTCGCTCATACCGTGTTTTTCGATCTCGGCTTTGACCTCTTCAAACATCGGACCATCCCCCAGCATCGAACATGCCCAATTCAAATCCTTGAGCATGGATAATGCCCGCACAATCGCCAGCGGATTCTTCTGCGGCACGAAACGCCCCGCAAACACAATACGTGGAGGCGTGTTCACCTCCACCTTTTCCGTGAACACATGCGTAAAATCCGCGCCATTGGGGATAACCCGAATCTCCACCGGGTAATGCTGTAACGCCAGTTGACGTGTGAACTCGCTCACCGCCGCAACATGCTTCGCCCGCTTCCAGATCGGTTTCGTAAATGGTTTCAACCACCTGAACCAACGCGCCGTCTTGGACGGCACGCCGCCCGGCACATCGCCGAGATGCGCCGTCAAAATATAAGGAACGCCCTTCAGCAGGGATAAAGCAAACGCCAGCGCCCCCGAAGGGACTGCAAAATGCGTATGGATCACATCCGGTCGCGCATGGCGGATCAGTTCCAACCCCTTCCCCAGCCCCACAAGGATGTAAAACATCATCGCCTCGAAGCTTGCCACAAACGCTTCCGTCCGCCGCGAAGGGATGCGCACCACCCGAAAACCGTCCTGTACTTCATCCTGCGCGAGCCCATCCATGTGCGCGGTCAACACCGTCACATCATGACCACGAGCCGCGAGTTCACTGCAGATATCATACGCGGCTCTGCCACCGCCGCCGCCAATCGGCGGGAATTCATAGATCACCGTCAAAATGCGCATGTCAATCCGCGAAAGGGTCCTTGCATTCCGCCTGCCTGGGGCGCGGCTCGAACACCTGCAAATTATTCGAAGTCAGCGTGACCACAGGCTTGTAATTGCACAGCAACGGCGCGCCCACATAACGCACCCACGCCACGTTTTCTTCCACGAACGCGCCCTCTTTTTGCCGGGTAAACTTCTGGTCTTCGGCGACGATCAATGCAA
>DAOTXI010000245.1:0-3273 GCA_034435475.1 Anaerolineales bacterium | reverse complement strand
GTCTTGCGATTGGAACCGGAACCGATGTGGCCATGGCAGCCGCGCCTGTGACCTTGATGAGCGGCGACCTGCGCGGCGTGTCGCGTGCCATCCGTTTGTCTCGCAAGACGGTCACAACCATCAAACAGAATTTATTCTGGGCATTTATTTATAACGTGATCCTCATCCCTGCCGCCATGCTTGGATATTTGAACCCGATGCTCGCCGCGGGTGCGATGGCGTTCAGCAGTGTCTTTGTGGTGACGAATAGTCTGCGCTTGCGTGGGGCGGAGATTTAGATAGTAGTGAGGTAGATATGTACACAAGGTTGGGAACACACTACTTCCGTGTATACTTCTTTTTTTACCTGTTTACCTGTCTACTTGTTTACTTTTTCCCCCGTTTACGTGTATACTGCCAGCCATGTCCAGATATTACACGCCCCGCGAAGCCAATAATCTGCTCGAAATTGCGCCCCCCATGGTGGCGGAACTGATGGGAATCGGAGAGCGAATCCGTGAGCAATGGCGGCAACCCGGAGTTGAGCAATCTACTGTCCGACTGATTGTTTCCCGACTTCTCCATGAAACTCAAGCGATACTCTGACTTCACCTTTTGAAATGGGTGAACCGCGAAACTGGAGCCCCCATGTTTTTCTCAACCACTCCGCGCCCCGAGAGTTTAAGGGTAATATCGGATGTGAAGTTGAAACCCTATTGGCTGGATAATCCTGCCAAACCAGAACCAACCCCGTCTCTTACAATCAAAATCGAAGCCGACCTCGCCATCATCGGCGGGGGATATACCGGTTTATGGACGGCGCTCCTTGCAAAACAAGCCGACCCAAACCGCGATGTCGTTTTGCTCGAGGCGGGCGAAGTCGCCATTGGCGCGAGCGGACGCAACGGCGGGTTTTGCGCCGCATCCATCACCCACGGTTTCTCGAATGGCAAACTCCGTTGGGAGAAAGAGATTCACACCCTGCTTCGGATGGGGAATGAAAATCTCGATGCCATCGAAGCAGCAGTGACGGAATTCGATATTAATTGCGAGTTTATCCGTTCCGGCGAGATATTCATCGCCAATGAAGCCTACCAGATCGAACAACTTCACGAACAGATGGACGAAGCCGCGCCATACGACTTGAACCTGACCTATCTCGAAAAGGATGAAATTCGCGCGAGGGTCAATTCGCATTCTTATCTCGCCGCTGTTCACGACCCCAGCGTGGCGATGCTCAACCCCGCAAAACTGGCATGGGGATTGAAGAAGGCCTGTGTTCGCTTGGGTGTGAAAATTTACGAGAATACGCCGGTCACTCAATTGGAGGATCGCGGCAGCAACATCATTCTCGAAACTCCCCATGGCCGGGTCGAGGCTCATAAAGTTGCGCTTGCCACCAATGCCTTCCCTCCGCTTCTCAAATATCTTACGCATTATGTTGTGCCGGTCTACGATTACGCCCTGATGACCGAACCGCTCTCCAAAACACAACGCGACTCGATTGGATGGCTTGGGCGCGAAGGTCTGGCAGACGGTGGGAATCAATTCCATTACTATCGCATCACAGAAGATGGGCGGATTCTCTACGGTGGATATGACGCCATCTATTACCGCAATAACGGAGTGGCTCCCCGCTTCGAAAACCGCCCCGCCTCTTTCGCCCTTTTGGCTGAGCACTTCTTCCAAACCTTTCCCCAGCTGGAGGGACTGCGCTTCACGCACGCCTGGGGTGGCGTGATTGATACCTGTTCGCGTTATTCCGTCTTTTGGGGGCAGGCATACAAGAATAAACTAGCCTACGTAATGGGCTATACCGGGCTTGGAGTTGGCGCATCCCGCTTTGGCGCTCAGGTGATGCTGGATTTGTTGAACGGCGAAAAAACCGAACGCACTGAATTACAAATGGTGAAATCCAAACCCTTTCCCTTCCCACCGGAGCCATTCCGCTCGCCAATTATCAACTTCACGCGATGGTCACTTGATCAGGCGGATCGGAACGAGGGAAGAAGGAATCTCTGGTTAAGAACGCTGGATGCGCTGGGGTTGGGGTTTGATTCGTAAATAAAAAGACATCCGAAGTCTTGGAAACTTCAGATGTCTCGCATTATTTCTTCGCCGGTTTGGACATTTCATCCACCACCGCGTTATAGAGTGTTTCGGCTTTCAATTCACTGAGCGAGAAACACGGCGATTCGAGATGGTCTGCCAACTGCTGGGCGAGTCCCTGGTCGAAGGCGGCGTGCTCCATGTTGATGACCACCGAGCGGATTTTTTCATTGGCGATCATTTAGGCGAATTTGAAACCTTCCTCCTGCGGCGGCAGCGTGCCAAGAGAGACATTTCCCGCGCCGTCGGTCAGGACGATGAGAAGCGGCTCCACATCCGGGTGGATGTGCTTTTCGTGCATGATGACATCATGCGCCATGAACAATCCCGCCGAAAGCGGAGTTTTGCCGCCGACGGGGATGTCCATCAATGCGCGTTGGGCGAGTTGTACTGAATTGGTGGGGGAGAGCACCAGCGTGGCGCGGTCTTTCTGGAAGACGATTAGCCCCACCCGGTCGCGGCGTTGATAGGCGTCTGTGAGCAGAGAGAGGATCGCGCCCTTGGTGGCGTTCATGCGCTCGGCAACTGCCATTGACCACGAAGCATCCACGAGGAACAGGACAAGATTCGCAACACGCTTCACACGGATTTTGCGTTGCAGGTCGCTCTTCTTGATCGAGAAGGCGAGCTTCTTGCGTTCTTCAGTGCGTTGTTTTTGAAAGGGAGCCGCCGCGCGGAATGTGGCATCGAAGGCGATGTCGGTCAGGTTATCGCCAGCAGGGCGGGCTTTGATGTAACGCCCATGTTTGCGCTCGGTCTTGGTGAGCGAACGTCTGCCCGCCTGCTTGCGAGTCAGTTTATCGAGGGGGGTATTCAACTTGCGCGGCTGGAAGGTTTCACCCGCTTTGACCTTTTGCCCGCCCTCCCACCAATTCGCATTACTGCTTGCGAAAACTTCCCGATTTTCCATCGGTTCGGGGTTGCCCTCCTGGGCGGACTCTTCGGTCTGCTCATCCTCGAGTTTTAAGTTTTTTTTTCCTCTTTTTCGCCTTTTTCCTGGCTTTCAGAGGATTCTTCATCCTCTTCACCCGGCATGGATTGACCCGCCAACTGCTCGATGCGTTCCTGCAATTGTTCGGTGGTCATCTCTGCCTGCTGGAAGGGTGTGCGCTTGATGCGGTGCGGCAGGGCGAGTTCGGCAGCCAGGGCAATGTCGTGGTCATTGATCTTGGTGCGACCCTCGAA
>DAOTXI010000244.1:0-3346 GCA_034435475.1 Anaerolineales bacterium | reverse complement strand
TGATATATCTCTCCACGGCATGGACGCAGGTCTCGCCATCATTTTGCGAGCGGACAATCATGCCCTCGGCGATGAATTGCTCGCGTAACTCGACGTTGTTCACCACATTGCCATTGTGCGCCCCGACCATATCACCGTCCGAATCCAAGTGCGGCTGGCTGTTAACCTGCGACGGCTCGCCGAAGGTTGCCCAGCGTAACTGTGTAATGCCGCGCTGTCCGCGCATATTGGCGATGTTGTACTTCGCTGCTACTGAATCCACTTTGCCAACGTCTTTGCGCAGGTCAATCTTTCCGTTGTTCAACGTCGCCGCGCCGACCGAGTCGTAGCCGCGGTAGGTCAATCTTTTCGCGGCTTCGATGAGGAGGGGTCCGATGGCTTCTTCTTTATCGGTAACGTAGCCGAAAATTCCGCACATGGTTTTTTGCTGCTCCTTGAGGGGGATGATGGTAAAAACGAGGCTGACCCGCTTTTACTTTTTGATAGAATTTCATTCCAGCGCCGATCATGAAGATCAACGCGCCAATGCCAAAACAGGCGGTCACCACAAAAAACATCAGTAACTCCGAATACGCATAAGTGTCATGTTCCCATGACCAGACCTCGCCGTTTTCCAGTAGAACAACTTCAAGGTGGTAGGCAGTCTCGAACATGACGCAGTTTACCCGGACATGCGAAACCACTTTTTCCGGCGGGGGAAACACGAGCCGGTTCGATGTTTCAGCAGGCACGCAGCTCATTCCAATCGCAGGGCTCCCGGAAGGTTGAGCGACCTCTTCCCATGAAGATGGCGTGTCGTAGCCGAATTCATAGATACTGCCATCGGAAGCATGTGCAAGAACTTCGCCTGCCTCTCCCAATTTGATGCTGGCGACTGCTTCAGGCGGGGCGGATTCCTGCCGCCAGCGGACTGTGATTCCCGGGCGAAACATGGAGAAATACCCGCACCCGCAGACGGTGACAAGCCATACTATTCCGATCAAGAGAAGTGAATTGGTTGCCTTGTGCGTCATGGCTTTGAGGATTATATCTCTTCACCGTATGTGTCAGTTCCCGCTTTTCTCATTAACCAGGGTTGATGAACAGCCGGTTGAAATCACAGCAACACTTTCTGCGTCGCCTTGAATGCCAGCGGAGGAAGGTTTTCCCGCTTGAACCATTCCACGGCATCGGCATCATCCGCCGGACTCATCTCCCCGCCGGTGACTTCAGCCAGATATACAATCACGAAATCCGCTCCGCGTTCGTGTTCGCGCCCGGCAATGATGTCATGCACTTTCGTTATCCGCACGCTCAAACCCGTTTCTTCCAAACATTCCCGGGCTGCCGCCTCTGCCGGGTCTTCGCCGCCGTTGACGAAACCCGCGGGCAACGTCCACAATCCGCGAAAGGGTTCGTTGATACGGCGGACAAGCAAAACTTGATCTCCCTGCTCGACCAATACCGCCGCGGCGACCTTCGGGTCCTGAAAATGAATCCACCCGCATTGCGGGCAGACGGGGCGAATCGCGCCAAATTTTTCTTCACGATTCACCGCTGTCGCGCAACGCGGGCAGAATTTGATGTGACTGTCTCTCGCCATGGATGGTTTTATATCACCTTCCATCCCCGTGGGCAAGTTGATTAGTGAATCTCCACCTCGGTGGGCGCCGGGGGCGGCGGGCTGGGCATGACAGAGGAGGGACTTGCAGCCTCGCCTTCTTCACTTCCACGATCCGCTTTCTCCTTGCCGCTGCCGGAAACCACGGGCATGTCGAAGGTCATTGCAATCGAGCACAGCGGCGAACCGCCCGCTTCAAGAGCCGTGACGATGACCTGATAACTGCCGACCTGATCGTAGTTCTCGAGGAACAGGTCTTTGGAGGTACCATCCACATCGTAAAAGACGGGCGAGCCGTTCGGGGTGACGACGGTTAGATCGTACCCTTGGGCGGTCGGGTGATCGCTCCAAGCGAAGTTTACCGCGCCGGTTGGCGGCATATCGCCCGCATGAGATGACGGCACAGGCGAAGTCCACTCCATGGGGCAGACGATCTTCGGTTGTGACACATTGCCGTCAGACGATGAGACTTTTTGATGATTCTGAGACTGCGCTTCTACAAGACTTCCGTTTGCATCTACAGTAAGTCCAAGCAGCCCGGCGCACATGAAAATAAACGCGCCCGCCATAAGCCATAATGATAGTTTGTTTGTATTCATTTTTACTCCTAAAATCAAACTTATAAATTTGCAACAGGCGCTATTTTACGGATTGGCGCAAAAAATAAAATCCCCTTTCCGGGGTGACCCGAAAAGGGGACAAAACCATTTGTACTAATCGAGGAACTATCGCCACTTGTTGCGTGCTGTAAATTTCATGGACCAAAGGATGATTGCGCCGAGGATGGCGATTCCCAAAAAGAGCATGGTCCAGTTGATGGAAACCCTGGGCGCTTCAACTTCGACCTCGGGCTGGTTTGTCGTTTCAGGTGCCGATTCATCCGCTGATGGCTCCGGTGCGGGGTCTTTCAAAGAGGGTGTCGACTCTGCAACCCGGGCACCCTCGGTTGGAAGAATCTCCGCAGATTCCGTAACCGCGGAGGGGGGGGGCGCAAGGTCTTCAGCGGGCGGCGCTTCTGTGGCGGCGGGAGCCATCTCTGCGGCGAAAGATTCTTCTGTTGCTGGGGCTTCCGTTGCGGCGGCGGCTTCCTGGGCGGGCGCGCCTTCACAGTCTTCACAACCGCCTCCCATGCCAAACGACTGGACGGGCGCGGCGGCTCCCCCAAAACCTGCAAAAGGTGATAGCGCGCTTGCAGTGAACGATAAAAGGAACAGGATGGACGCAAAGACAGTCGCAAACCGTATCAGCGGATAACTGCGTGGCAGGGGCGGTTTGCGTCCCACCATTTGGCGGGTGAGGGTAAAATTTCGGGGCGCTTTGCGGGCGGGGAGTTGACGAAGAACACCCCGGGCGGAGCGAAGGTCTCGCAGCGCCGACTCAAGTTTCGGGTCCGATTTGAGGCGCGATTCCAGTTTTGCAGATTCCTTTGAATCCAGTTGCCCATCCAAATAGGCGGAGAGGTTTTCGATCTCGCGGAAATCCTTCATGATGCGTTCTCCTCATTCAGACGATACGATGAGGGGATTAGTTCCTCGAAGGAGCGCAAACACTCACGCAGTCTTAATCGCGCGCGGGCAATGCGGCTCTTGATTGTTCCGATGGGAACTTTTGATGCGGCGGCGACTTCGGTGTAATCCATGCCTTGAATGTCTGCCAGCACGACCGCGGTTCTGAATTCGGTTGGCAGGGCGTCGAGGCAGTGTTGAATGGCGTGTTCGAGCTCGTCGGCTTCGGCTTTTTGGGCGG
>DAOTXI010000243.1:0-3547 GCA_034435475.1 Anaerolineales bacterium | reverse complement strand
CTCGGCAATGGATACGCCGACTTCATCATGCAAGCCGATACGGTCTACAACATCCGCATTGTCACCGGCGGCGCATTCGTCGCGGATATCCGCGCCCCGGTTTGCACCGACCCGAACGGCGCGGATTTCACAGGCGGAGTTTTGCTCACCTTCCAACAGCCCTAACGCTGCAACCAATGGTCTGTTGAATCGTTATATCCACCAGATTATCTCAAGGAGTAACGAATGAACACGACCAACGGAATCCAAAAGCCTGGGCTGATCACCGCCATTGCCCTGATGACCCTCACCAGCGGCATCGTCAATCTCTTCTGGGGGTTCGTCGCCTCGGCGAGCGCATTAAGCACGATTGTTGGCGTCATCTGCCTGCCCATCACCATACTGCCCACAATACTGGGAATTTTCGAAATCATATACGCGGCAAAACTTTTGAGCGCCCAACCCCAGCCCGTTCAGCCATCTACATCCATCGCGGTGTTCGAAATCCTCACCTTCCTTATGTTGAACATGTATTCAGGGATTGTCGGCATTCTGGTATTGGTTTTCTACAATGACCTTGCGGTCAAGGAGTATTTCTCCCGCATCAACAGCGCGCATGTGCAGGCGTCCGCGCCTGTTGCTCCAGCGGCGTCACTTGTCATTGAACCGGAACCCCTTACGCTTGCTGAGCCGGTCATGGAAGTTCAACCCGAAGAACCCGCTCAACCGGAGAAATTGAAACGGACGAGGAAATCCCCTGGCAAATAAAACCTCGGGAATAAAAAAGCAACAGCCGGTTCAAGGGCTGTTGCTTTTTTATTCAAACCGATTAAATTACGGCTCAGAGATGGTGAAACTATCCACCTCGATCTTTACGGGGATCGCCCGCAACGAGGAGATCGAGAAGCCAACACTACCTTCACGCAAACCATACTCGCGCTCAATGTGCGGGCTGCCTTTCTGTTCCTGCCCATTGATAAAGAAGGAGATTTCATCTCCCTTGCATTCCAAGGCATAGGTGTTGACATCCTTGCCCTGATTGATGTCATTGGAGCCGCCGTTGGTAAGGCGATTAAAACCATCGCCTACTGCATACAGATACCACAAGCCGTCGCTCTGGACCGCCCACTCATACCAGCCGTCATCTCCAACACGGCAAACCAAACTGACTTGCTGGCTGTTCACACCGCGGTTCTCGACCTTGACCTCAACGCGAACATCTTCGTAGGAATAGCCTTCATAGATGTAATAGGCATACAGGAATTGTTCGGGGATATCAAAAGTCATCAGGCTGTCGTCGAAGGTGATGGAAATACTTTCCGGGTCGGATTTTCCGCCATTATCTTCGATCACTTCGTAATACCATTGCGGATCAGAATCGAATTCCTCGGTGAAGAAGGGACCACCGGACGGCGCAGGAGCCTGGGATTCCTCCGTGGCTGGCGGGTCCTGCTGCTGTTGTTGCTGTTGAATGGTCGGAATGGGAGGCAATGTCGGCTGAGAGGCAGGTTCCCCGGAAGAGAACCCTCCACAAGCCAGGCTGACTATCAATACCAGGCTGGCGATTATAAGGAATGGGCGAAGCGTTTTCATGTATCTCTCCTTTGATTATTTTTTCGTATTTTAGCACACCCTCCACAACATCTCATGTAACACTTGCGTATCAATGCTACAATAAAATCATGTCCGTTGCCCGCCTCCGCCCGTCGCCCATTGCAGGGACATGGTATCCCGCCAACCCGACCAGGCTGGCCGCCAGCGTGGATGGTCTTCTTGATGAAGCGGTCTTACCAGAACTCAGCGGACAAATCATCGCCGTCATCGCTCCTCATGCCGGGCATCGCTACTCCGGCGCAGTCGCCGCTCATGCCTTCGCTGCCCTGCGCAAACTTCGCCCTGATCTCGTCGCGGTCATCTCCCCCTATCACAACTACGATCTGCACCCGCTTCTGACGACGGCGCACGACGCCTACTCCACACCGCTGGGAAGCATTGAAGTGGACAAAGAAGCGCTTGCCAACCTGCAATCACACCTTCCAATTCCCATCACGCCCATTTCGAACGACCCTGAACATTCGCTGGAGATCGAACTCCCATTTTTACAGCGTGTCTTTTCCCATGAATTCAAACTTCTCCCGGTCATGATCCGCACGCAGGAGGAAGAGGTTGCCCGTCAACTTGGCGAGGCGCTTGGCGCAACCCTGCAAACCCGAAACGCCGTTCTCGTCGCCTCCACAGACCTCTCCCACTTCCACGACCAAAAAACCGCCAATACCTTCGACCATGAAATGCTAAGGCGCTTCGAATCGCTCGACCCGCATACCATATTCAACGCCGAACACACCGGCAAAGGATTCGCCTGTGGACATGCCGCTGTCGCCGCCGTAGAATGGGCAACAAAACAACTCGGCGCAAACCGGGCGCAGATTCTCAACTACGCCACTTCCGGCGATGTGACCGGCGACTACGCCTCCGTAGTCGGCTACGGCGCGGCGGTCATCTTAAAACAATAACGACTAGGATTTCTCTCGCGCATCTCCTGCCTACTTTCCACTTTCCACTCTTAACTTCCTGCTATTCCAATCCTTCACCACTTGCAGCAACGCCTGCTTCAAATGTTCATCCGGCAGGTTCGCCACACCACCATACTTAACCCCATTTACCCAAATCTCCAAGCCGCCATCCGCGCCTGTGCCAAAATCAAGATTAAACGATCTCAGATACGGGTCCCCCGCCGCCTTCGCTTTCAAAACATCCTCGATCTGCTCTGCAAACGGAGCCGCCAGTTTTTCCCCTTCATCGTGATCGTACAACGTCACGCCTTCGCCGTCCGCCCGCGAGGCATCCAACGTCTCCTGCGGCGGCACGTCATGCATCCACTCCGGCTTGCCGTCTTCGTTTGTTTTGCCGGTCAAATTCACCTGGTTCGCCTTCATAAAAACCAGCGCCAGCATCACCAACCCGATCGCGATCATCAGCCCCCCGATAACAAGAATGATTGTGCCCATGACAGCCTCCGCGAGACATTATAATCCAGGCATGTTCGCCCGACTTGCCGTCAACATTCCCGCAATCACCGGCGTCTTCGACTACCTCCTCCCCGAAGAACTCGCAACTCAAATTCAGCCCGGATGCCTTGTCACGGCTCCATTTGGGAATCAAACCGTGCAGGGCATCGTCGTCGAGTTGACCGACTCTTCCTCCATACCGAATCTCAAACCGATCCTCGACCTGCTCGACCCTGCCCCGCTTCTCACCCCGCCCATGCTTGCCCTTGCCATGCGGCTAGCGGACTCTACGCTGAATCCACTCTCCGCCATCATTGGCATGATGATTCCCACCGGCTTGAGTCAGCAAGCCGATGTTCTTTACGCATTACGCATTACGGATTATCACGACCCATCTTCCAAAATCGCAACCCGTCTTATCCATCTCCTTTCCGAACGCGGACCCTTGCGCGGACGTCAGATCGACTCGCACTTCGCCAAAGTGGACTGGCGCAAGACCGCCAACACGCTCGTCAAAAAAGGTGTGCTCACTTCAAAGAATGTGTTGCCCCAGCCTAGAG
>DAOTXI010000242.1:0-6475 GCA_034435475.1 Anaerolineales bacterium | reverse complement strand
CCGCCGCCATGATCTCATGGGCTGATTTCAAAGACCAGCACCCTGATGGGCTTGTGCTCTCGCGTGAAACAGGTTTTTTGCGCAACTATGGAGCCAATCCCTACTTTGGTTACGATGACATCAGCCAAACCCCATTTCTATATGACGGCACAACGCCGAATCAACTGCCACCAATGGCACGTGTATTGACTGTTGAATTAAAAGACGAAGCGGCGGCTTTTCCGTATGATGTATTGAGTGAATTAAATGTCATCAACGACTCGGTCGGCAGCGAAACGATTGTTATCTTTTGGACAGAAGGAACCGCATCCGCTTTGGATACCAGCAATATTCCCGATGGACGGGAAGTCGGCGCAGCGGTGGCGTATTCGAGAGTGCTGGATGACCAGATTCTTGTTTTTGAATTCAGGGATGGGAAAATGTTCGACACACAAACTGGCAGTGAATGGAATATCTTCGGGCAGGCAATCGCAGGCGAATTGCAAGGAAAACAACTTTCACCAATTGTTTCCATCAACCACTTCTGGTTCTCCTGGGCGGCATTCAAACCCGAGACGAGGATGTACCAGCCGTAAAACGAGAAGGAATATCAACTGTTTCTCGCAAATGCAAATAGATTTGTCTGGCGGGTCGCACATCGAATTAGCGGTGATAAGTTTAGGCTTACTGCGGCGGCATAATACTGTCATTATAAAATCGCCCCATCGGTTTTCTGATGGAGCGATTTCAACTCCTGCCACAATCAATTTATCAAGTCACGAGGGGTATTGCTCCATTCAAGGCTTGCGTCGTTTTCTCACAACACAGGCAAAAGGTAATCGTACGCGCTGAGTGAGGCTTTCGCTCCTTCGCCGACAGCGATTAGTACCTGCTCGGCGTAGTTATTCGTCGCGTCGCCCGCGGCAAACAGACCGGGGACACTGGTATGGCAACTGCCATTCACAATGATGCGTCCCTGTTCATCAAGTTTCGCCAGATTCCTGACCATATCGGTGTTGGCGACCAGCCCCTTTTCGACAAACATCCCGTCCGCTTCGATCTCTTTAACCGTGCCAGACTTATCCTTAAGCAGCAGCCTCCGAGCATATTCATCCCCTCTGACCTCGATCACTTCGCAGTCTTTCATGATCTTGACGTTGCCAGCCTGTTTGAGTTTCAGACCGAGCGACGAGTCGAATTTCTTTTCGGCGGCGCAAACGATGGTCACTTCCTTTGCGACGGTCGAGAGTTCGCCCGCAGAGCGCAACGCCAGGTCCTCGTCGCCGATGACGATCACCGATTTGTCGATGAACAGCGGCGCGTAGGAAAGAGCTGAATAGCACAAGCCCTTCATCGTAAATTCCTTTTCACCCGGCACGTTCATGCGCGTCTGGCGCGTGCCGGTGGCGAGGATGACCGCCTTCGATTCGAGAGCCGCGCCGCCCTTGGTGGTGATGATGAAATGCTCATCTTTCTTCTCGACCTTTTCAACGGCTTCGATGTGCCGCGCGAAATCGAGATATTCCAGTTCGTTGCGGAACTTAGTGACGATCTCCAGTCCCTTGATGACCTGGTAATCCTCGACCCAGGGCAGGGCAAGACGGTAGTTGGTCTTGCCGCCCAAATCCTTCGAGATGAGCAGGACGTTCAACCGTTTGCGGATGGCATATACTGCGGCGGTCAAACCCGCAGGTCCGCCGCCGATGATGATTAGATCGTACATCTCATACTCCTTTCGTATGCGCGCGTTGTGCAGTGCGTGGCGCCAAACGGGTGGGTAAAGCCTCCCAGGCAGACGAATCCAACCCGTGAGATCATCCTGCCCGGGCTGGTGCGATATCATGCCCGTAGGGTACGCGCCCGCGCAACGTCATTAATACGCCGACTTGATCGTTTCAAGGTCAATGTCGTGCGGATGATCGTCCTCGGGCGGCGGTTCGGCGATGAAACCTTCCTCCATCATGCGCTTCGTCATATCGCGCGAGCGTTTGATGATGGTCGAGGCGCGTTTGAATTCCTCTTCGTAGGCGCATTCGATCCGCGCCAGTCCCTGTTCGATGGCTTTCATCGCGACGGATGCAGCTTCCTTGGGGAAGACTTCCCAATCGTCCATGTTCGGCAGGATGAAGTCTGGGGCAAGCCTGTCGCCAACGTGGTTCGCCATCGCCTGCGCGGCGGCAAAACACATCTCGTCTGTGATAGTCTTGGCGCGAACATCCAACGTGCCGCGGAAGATGCCGGGGAATCCCAGCGAGTTGTTGACCTGGTTCGGGAAATCGGAACGTCCGGTAGCAACGACGGCTGCGCCCGCCTCTTTCGCCTCCCAGGGCCATATCTCGGGGACGGGGTTCGCGCAGGCAAAGACAATCGAATCCTTCGCCATCGTCTTTACCCATTCGGCTTTGACAACACCCGGTCCCGGTTTGGAAAGGGCAATGAGCACATCCGCGCCCTTCATCGCTTCGGGGATGTCGCCCTCTCGCTTTTCCGCATTGGTGATATTGCACAGCTTCCATTTATCCTTGAACTCGGCTTTGCGCTTCTCAATGTCGTCGCGATGTTTGCCGAGAATGCCTTTGCTATCCACCATGAAGCATTTCGCCGGGTCGGCGCCCCAACCAAAGATCAGCCGTGAGCAAGCCACATTCGACGCGCCGCTGCCGACAAAGGCGATGCTGACGTCTTCCATCTTTTTTCCAACGACCTTCAAGGCGTTGATCAGCCCCGCCAACGTTACGGTGGCTGTGCCCTGCTGGTCGTCGTGCCAGATGGGAATTTCCGCTTTCTCTCGCAGTGTATCGAGGATGTAGAAACATTTCGGCTGGGCTATATCTTCGAGATTCACGCCGCCGATGCCCGGTTGCAGCATCAACACGGTGTTGATAATCGCGTCCGGGTCTTTCGTGTCGAGCATGATCGGCACACCGTCCACGCCGCCGAGATATTTATACAGCAGGGCTTTGCCTTCCATCACTGGCAGACCTGCCTTGGGTCCGATATCGCCCAAGCCGAGAACGCGAGTCCCGTCGCTGACGACGGCAACCGTATTCCATTTGTTTGTATAGTCGTAGGCGAGTTCGGGGTTGGCTTGAATGGCTTTGCACGGCGCTGCGACGCCGGGCGTGTACCAGATGGCAAAATCATCGAAGCTGTGAACGGTACACTTGAGCGTCGTTTCGATCTTCCCCCGATAGAACGGATGCAACTTCATTGCATCAGCGGATGGTTTCTTCGCCTTGGCAAGAAGTTCTTCGGTATTCATTCCTTCCTCCTTTATTTACTGATCCGCCTGTCCGAATCTGTTTTTTACGAATTGAAAAACGATAGGCGGGTCAAATCTATTCGTTCCTCCGCGCCGACTCGTCACGCAGGGTGGTGATGACCGCGTGTAAATCGAGTCCGCGTTTGCAGGCGCCGCGAGAGGCTTCCATAACGGAATCAGACCACAGGGTCCGGCATTGAAGCGCTTCTTCATCGTTCAAAATGATGAGCTGGACCAGGCTCGAGAGCGGAATGTCCATATTTTCATGCATTTCAAGGTCACAGTCGTTGCAAGCGTGACAGATTCGGACATCCTGCCCGGTGGCTGCTTTGACGATGGTCCGCAAAGACATGTGCCCGGTCCTCGATGTGTCACGCCGGGACGGGTTCGGGAGCCCGGTCCTGCGGTTCGTGATTGCCCGGAAGCAGATTTGCTTCGGTGACAATGCGCGGGACGATATCCTCCCAACCGACCGGCATGATGTGCAAACCGTGAACACCCTGACCATGCAAGCTCTTGATCCTTTCGACGAGTTCGAGCGCGATCTTCAAGCCTTCCTCCTGCGCGCCTTCGGGGCCGCCCTTTGCCTGCGCATCGTCCATGCGTTTGATGATGACATCCGGCACGTAAACACCGGGAACCTGGGTCATGTAATGCGTCATCTTGGCGCTTTTGAGCGGTGTGATGCCGACCATGATGAAGACTTTGTCGAGAATGTTTCGTTTAGCAATTTCATTGAGCCAGATTTCCATGCGGTCAACATCGTAAACGAGGTTGGTCTGGAAGAACTGCGCGCCTGCATTGACCTTTTTCTGTTCGCGCAATGCCTGGAACTTCGGGTCGGATGCAAACGGCGAAGCCGCCGCGCCAAGGAAGAACTTGGGCGGAAATTTGATCTCGCGCCCGTCGAGGTAGTGACCTTCGTCGCGCATGCGGCGCAGGATCCAGATCATTTGAATCGCGTCGAGGTCGTTGATGTCCATTCGTCCGCGCGGCTGTGGGGCGAGCACGGGGCTATCGCCTGTCACGCACAAGACATTGCGCACGCCCATTGCCGTCGCGCCGAGGATCTCGCCCTGCAAACTGGCGCGGGTTTGGTCGCGCGCGGCGATCTGCATCACGGGTTCGGCTCCGTTTTCGATGGCGAATTTACTGCACGCCCATGAAGTCATGCGCGGCGTGGCAGAAGCGTTGTCGGTGAAGTTGATGGCGGTCACATACGGCTTGACGAGGTTGATGTTCTCGATCAGCTTCTTCGTGGACATGCTCAATGGCGGCGCGATTTCGCAGGCGACGACGAATTCTCCGGCTTTGAGCGCTTTTTCGAGATACGAAACAGGTTCGGTGTGGGCGGGAGCGTGGTATTGGTCATCGCCCTGCCACCAATCAGGCTGACGCACAGTGCGGAAGATCATATCCCAGGTTTTGTATCGCCTCTCGCCCTGGTCAAGGATCAGGCTCTTCATCACCTTGCCTGTGCCGTTCTTCTTCACGCATGCGGCAACATCCTTCCAGGTTTCTTCACCGACCTTTTCCCAATCGAGCGGCGGGAGCACTTCGAGCAGCTTTTCCTCGCGCCCCATTTTGAAGGATCGTTCGTAGATCTTGTACCAGATGCATGGGCGGGTCTTATCCACGTAACAGTGTTCGGGGGTCGAGCCGCCGCATGGACCGTTGCGCAATCCCTTTGGGCATTCCATCGGGCAGATGAACGCCGTCTCTTGTAACATGCAATTGCCGCACATGCGGCAGCCGAAGAGCGGTCCCTTGAGCATGTATTCGAGGTCTTCCATCAATTTATGACTGAGCGGCTCGTTTTTGAACGGGGAATAAGCGGGCTGCCAGCGTCTTCCGGGGGTGAATATGGGCATGGGTCCTCCAATGAGGTGTCAAGTGTCACGTTTCATGAATGAGGCGGCATGCGTTACACAACCTGAAACCTGACACCTGAAACCTTAGTTCATCAAATACGAATCAGCGTAGATCACTTTATTCAGCAGGATCTGCGTCGTCTTCCAAATTGCGGATTGATCCGGGTCGGACAGGTCGAAATCGCCGATCTGCGGTTCTTCGCCGTTCGCGGTGCGCGACGCGATGCAGTTATAGACCTTCGCCAGCGGATTGGATGTATCCTTCGTCTCGATCCACTTGATGACGTCGTTTTGTTTCTCGTCGAAGGGATTGGCGATCATCATTTGCAAACCGACGCCCATCAACATGGCGAGATAGACGCGGTTGATGAGCGGGCGGTTCTCGTTCGGCACCGCGTTCGAGACGTTGCTCAACCCAACCGATATATTCGGCGCGGGGTCCCAGGCATATTGCAGGGTGCGGACGGTCTCGATGAGATGCGGGCAGTATTGCTGGCATCCGCTGACGGTCAACACGAGCGGATCGATGATGAGATTCTCCATCGGGAAGTCGATCTCCATCATGCGCGGGATCAACTTCTCGACTGCAATCGTCACGCGCGCATCGGCTTCGACGGGGATGCCCTCGGTCTTCATCGTCAGCGCGATGACTTTGGCGTTGTACTTCTTCGCCAGCAATGGCACTTTCTCCAACCGCTCCGGCTCCGCCGATGTCGAATTCAAAATCGGTTGATTCTTCTTGATGGTTTTAAGCGCCGCCTCCATGCCGTCCACGTTGGTTGTGTCAATCGAAAGCGCCACATCCACGACCGTTTCGACGGTCTCGACGATCCATGGGAAGACCTCTGCCCAATCCTTCTTGCGCGGACCGAGATTGATGTCGATCGCCTTTGCCCCCGCCTCCACCTGCTTCACTGCCAGGTCCATGAAAAACTCGCGGTCGCGGTTCGCCAGCGCTTCCTTGACTTTTTCAGAGATAATGTGGATATTTTCTCCAATCACATACATTGCAGCCTCCGTGTTTCATCTTATTTGTCAAACACCAACGCCAATCTCCAATTACCAATCTCTATCTAAAACTCCTCTGCGCGCGGCTTGAGGCACATGGTCATGAGGACCACGTCCGAGCAATCGCCGTCGGGGAACATGAAATAATCTTCGAGAACACACTGCGGCTTGAAACCGATCTGCTCGAAGGCGCGCACGACCTTGGACTTATCCGCGATGATCTCGGCGGTCAGGAGCGCGAGACCCTGCCTGCGCGCAAAATCGTCCTGCACACGGATGATCTTCATCCCCAGTCGGCGCTTGCGGTAATCCTTCGAAAGGAAGAGACGCACCTCGGCGATATGCCGTTTTGGAC
>DAOTXI010000241.1:0-2847 GCA_034435475.1 Anaerolineales bacterium | reverse complement strand
CCGCCACCAATGTTTCATACACATTTGTGGCCACCCGGCTGGAGCGAGTGAGAATTCCCAGCGTAGGGGTTTCAAGCAGCGCAAAATCACGATACCGCCCGCGCACCTTGATGACCGGCTGAATCTTCAATGGGTCGCCTTCATATTTGACCGTCGTCCCATCGTGGACAGCCCACACCTCAAGTTTGTCCGAAGTATCGACAAAATGATCGCCATCAAAGTAGCCTGTGCAATGGCGCAGCATTGCCAGCGCTTTATCCACGCCCACCACGGTGGTCTTGCCCATACGGCGTGTAAACCACTGCATCTCCACTTCGATATCGCCCACAGCGATCTTCTCCGCTGAAACGCCATCGGGCAGGTTGTGGTGGCTGCCTGAATACACATAGCCCTCTTTTGAGAGCGCCGTCAACATGCGGTTGATGTTCTCGAAATATTTATCCGAATACCAGCCGCGCCGCATACGATCAATGTCTAGTTTAAAAGTCTCATTCGTCAGTCGTTTACGGTCAAAGATGGACATGGGGTTCTCGATTTACGATTTACGATTTACGATTTTCGATTTACGCTATCAATTGTTCGGACGTGACGATGTGCATTCCCGCCTTTTCAAAACGGGCGTAGGCATCATTCGCCGCATCGGTATGATCCACCACACCAGGGACGACCACCGCAGAGGAGCAATCGTCGAGCAGATAAACTTTCTTTGCCAGTTCGGGGTCGGTTGCCAGAATATCATCGAGCAGGTCTTGCACCGTCCACGCCACGCAGTGACTCTTCGCCTGCCCGGCGATGTAGAGTTTATCCACTTCTTGCAGGTGTTGAATGAACTGCGAGTCATGTTCGCCCAACACTTCCCCCATCGGACCCGTCAATACTTCGGGTCCTACTAGGGAGTAATTCTCAGTGAAGGGTTTATCCCCTTTGATGGCAAAGTGAGGTTGATCTATTCTTACATGCGAGTGGAAAAAGATGGCTTCTTCCACGGCAGGGACGAGGGCATGACCAATTCCGCCCAGCATGGCGTGGTAGGGCCAGATGGTGAGGGCGTATTTACCTTTCTTTGCCAATGCCTCAGCATAATGCACCATCATCTGCTGACCGTATTCCGGCGCAATGCCAAACTGCGGGGCGAGGGCTGGGTTAAATGTCCACCTGCCAGATTGCAGGTCAGCGGCGTGAATATCGGTGTACGGGGCGGGGTGATTGCCTTCGGCGTCTATAAAAAAGATCGGATGAAAGATCTGCTGTGACTTGTGCGTATCCATCGTGGCGATGATGTGTGTCAGGTTGCCGAGATTGCGGTAAATGAACTGGCACAGGCGCGTGTTATCTTCCACGGCGCCGTTTCCGCTGCGACCACCAACAAATAATTCAAAATTGGGCAGGCAGAAGGTATTTTGCACATCAATCAGCAACAGGGACAGGCGCTCCATCGAAGCAGAGGCAGGCTTGAGGTCGTGTTGAGCCGCGAAGGCTTTGGCATCGGCGGCGCGGGCGGCGTAATCCACTTTCCAAATTTCACCCACGCGGTTCGGGTCAAAAAATTCTGGGATGGGCAGGTTGGTCATGGCTCAAGTATAGCATTTCAAAATAAAAAACAGGCTTCAAGCGCATGGGCTGAAGCCTGTTTCTACCTGATTGCTTATGCCTGTGAAGGCGATATGGACCTGACTGCGGCTGGCGTTGTGGCGCGGGTGAAGAAAAATATTACAGTGATGAGATAGGCGAAGTAACCGATCATCTCCGTCAGGGATGGATTGCCGTTGTAGCCAAAAAGGGTCTTGAGCAATTCGCCGGTAACGGAGGTTTCATCAATGATCGAGTTCACATCCCAGACATGTTCGATGATGGAGGGGATCCAACCGACTTCGTTGAATTCGTGAATGCCGTGCGCGACCAACCCCGCGGCAAAGAGGATGAGCAAATAGCCGGTGATCTGAAAGAATTTTTTGAGGTTGAGCCGGGCAGTGGCGGCAAGCAGCGACCAACCCAACAGAATGGATGTGCCAAGCCCGAGCACCACGCCTGCCAGGGTTTGTATGGTGTTGTCGGCAAGGTTTTCGCTGTTGCCTGCAAAGAAAGCGGCGGTGATGAAGAGGGCAAGTTCCACGGCTTCGCGCGCTACGGCGATGAACGCAAGCCAAAAGATGGCGCGTTTGCCTGTGGTGACGGCGGCTTTGTGTACGCCTTCTTCGAGTTCGATCTTGATACTCTTTGCCTGTTTGCTCATCCAGAAGATCATCCAGGTCAGGATGCCCGCTGCGAGCAGCATGGTGACGCCTTCGTAGATTTGTTCGGCGCTTCCTTCGAGGCTGAGACCGAAAGTGGTAAGCAGGATGGCGGCGATGGCGCTGACAATGACCGCCCCAAGCACGCCGAACCACAACGCGGGTTTCAGGTCATTGCGGCGGATTTTGTCCAACGCGCCGAGCGCGATGCCGATGATGAGGGCGGCTTCCAAGCCTTCGCGAAGGGAGAGTAAATAGGAAGGGAACATTGATATGGCTTATCCTTTTCTGGGAAATAGTATCTGAATTGCCCGATAATAAGCAAAACGGCTGACAGAATCCAGTGAGCCGCTTGAGAAGAGTTTTCAACCAGGTTGAAAATTTAGATGTCTGGGGAAATGAAAAACAGCCCATACTTCGGACTGTCATTCACAAAATTACTTTTTTCTGACAGGCGACTTCCCGCCTTTTGCCACCTTGCGGTACGGCGGCATGTTGACCGCCACCACCTTGCACTTCTCAGGGTCGAGCAATTTATTCCACAGGTTCGGGTAACTGAGCGCAAACGCCTCTGGCTGCAAAGTAGAAGTGATAACCGTGGGCAAGTGCGCGTTGT
>DAOTXI010000240.1:0-6326 GCA_034435475.1 Anaerolineales bacterium | reverse complement strand
TCAACGCGCGCTCGATCCTTCATTGTGTAAAGAGACTCGCGCCGCACATGCAGCGTCAGGGTTGGGGACGCGTGGTCACAGTAACCAGCCTGGGCGGAGTCCGAACCGTTCCAAATTATGGCGCGGTTGGCTTGTCCAAGTCCGTCATCGAATCGCTGACTCGTTATCTCGCCGTCGAACTCGCGCCGAAGGGAATCATCGTCAACGCGCTTTCGCCTGGCTTGGTTGAAACCGACGCGCTTTCGCACATGGACATGAATACGCAGTCCGCGCTGGATTATGTGCGGCGGCGCAACCCCGCGCGCCGACTCGTCTCGCCGCGCGACGTGGGGCGGGTCGCGGCGTTTCTTTGCTCCGACGCCGCAGAGATGATCGTTGGTCAAACCATTTATGTGGATGGAGGATTCAGTTTGCTTACCGATTATTTCCCGCAACTCGAACGGATGGAAAACGCATGAAAACGCGTAATAGACGTTCTCTAACGCCGCTCCCTGTTTGCGCCAGAGAGCGCAAACTACACGCGAACGGAATGGAAAACGCATGACTCAAAACTACGGCTTTCTCATTGACAAATCCAAATGCATCGGCTGTCATGCTTGCTCCACCGCGTGCAAGTCCGAGAATCAAGTGCCGCTGGGTGTGTATCGCACGTGGGTCAAGTACGTGGAGACAGGTTCCTACCCCGACGTGCGCCGCCGCTTTCAAGTGACGCGTTGCAACCACTGCGCCAACCCGCCCTGCGTGCGCATCTGCCCCGTCACTGCGATGTATCAGCGCGATGACGGCATCGTCGAGTTCGACCCGAGCATCTGCATCGGCTGCAAATCTTGTATGCAAGCCTGTCCCTACGACTCGATCTATCTCGACCCCGAAACCAACACCGCCGCCAAATGCACTTTCTGCGCGCATCGTTTGGATGTGGGACTTGAACCCGCCTGCGTGGTGGTCTGCCCCGAACATGCAATTCTTGCTGGCGACTTGAACGACCCCGCTTCGGAAATAAGCCGAAAGCTGTCCACTGCGCAAGTAAGCGTTCGCAAGCCCGAGCAGGGGACGGGTCCCAAACTATTCTACATCAACGGCAACGATTGGTCGCTTCATCCTTCTGCGACTCAAACCCACGACTCGTATGTGTGGGCGGACAAAGTCACTGAGCAGAACGTCACCGCTTATGAACGCGGCGCAATTGCTTTGCCTGTCTTGAAATCAAAATCGGGCACACCCATCCGCACCCCGCAGACTCAGGGTGAGCCGCTCAATGGTCCCATCCAGTTTGGCGGACGTGTTGCCGAGCACATGGTGCAGACTTCGTACACGGCGCAACACAAAATCAACTGGCATTGGGAATTACCTGCGTACTTGGTCACGAAAAGCATTGCAGGCGGAATTTTCATGTTGTTAAGTCTCGGCTCGATGTTCAATATGTTCGCATTCGACTCTGTAACTTTCCTTGCGGCAGGTTTCACCGCGATGGTCTTCATGCTCATCACGACTATCCTGCTCATCAAGGATCTGTCGCAGCCCAAGCGCTTCTTGAACATCCTGCTCCGCCCACAATGGAAGTCATGGGTAGCGCGCGGCGCGTACATCATGGTCACATTCACCGCTGTGGCTGGGTTGTGGTGGTTGCTCGAAGCAGGCGCGTTCTGGAACATTCTTCCTGCCGAGTTTGTCGTGGGCATCCGCACCATTGCCGCGTGGATTGTTTTCCCGTTTGCATTAGGCGTGGTCATCTACACCGCCTTCCTCCTCGGTCAAGCCGAAGGGCGCGACATGTGGCAGAGCAATCTGCTTCCGTTTCAGTTGTTCACGCAATCGGCGATGGTCGCAAGCGGCGTGATCTTCGTCTTGAACCTCTTCGTGAACTTCCCCGCCGACCTGACCGCTTTGCTCACCGTTCTGTTCCCTGCCAGCATTGCCGTCAACTTGTTGCTGACCTTCGCGGGCAAACTCAACTCCTTCCCGACAGACACTGCCATGCTTGCCTCGCGTGAGATGACTCACGGCAAATTCCGCAACCATTACTGGTGGGGCGGCATTGCACTCGGTCACGTCATTCCGCTCGTGCTGATGATCGCTTTCGCGCCCGCATTGCCTGTGGCTGTGATCGCCACCTTGGTCGGCTTGTTCTTCTATGAATACTCCTTCGTGATGGCGCCGCATTATATTCCGAATTCATAAATCGAAAAACGATATTCGATATTAGAAATTCGACTATCGAATATCCAATATCGAACCTAACCGAGACCCTATGACCCAATCTATTCCCAAAACCTCCGCAGGCACCGCCGTCCCGCAATTCGCGGACTCTGACCGCAAGCCCATCAAACTGACCGAAGTTGTCCACCCTGATGGACGTATCAGCCAGTATCCACCCTCTGACGTGTGGGATGAATGGGTGGAATGGGATGGCAAGGAGTGGCCTCGCAAAGTAGCGCGGAGATATACTCTCGTGCCGACTGTCTGCTTCAACTGCGAATTGGCGTGTGGACTGCTCGCCTACGTGGACAAAGACACCTACGAGATTCGCAAGTTCGAAGGCAATCCCGTCCACCCTGGCTCGCGCGGACGCAACTGCGCCAAGGGACCCGCGACTCATAATCAAGTGTATGATCCCGAAAGAATTTTGTATCCGCTCAAGAGAGTTGGCAAGCGCGGGGAAGGCAAATGGGAGCAAATCTCTTGGGAGCAGGCGCTCTCTGAAATCGCGGAAAAAATGCGCGAGAGCAAGAAACGCCGCCCGAATGGGATCGTTTATCACGTGGGTCGCCCTGGCGAAGACGGATACACCAACCGCGTGGTGCAGACCTGGGGCATGGACGGTCACAACAGCCACACCAACATCTGTTCCTCATCGGCGCGCGCGGGATATAACTTCTGGCTTGGGCAAGACCGTCCCAGCCCTGACTATGCCAATGCGCGAGTTATCCTGCTGATCTCAAGTCACCTCGAAACGGGACATTACTTCAACCCGCATGCGCAACGTATTATCGAAGCCAAAACGGATGGCGCAAAACTCATCACCTTCGACCCGCGTTTGAGCAATACCGCTTCCATGAGCGACGTATGGCTTCCAACATACCCTGGCAGCGAAAATACGATCCTGCTTTCGATTGCGAATCATCTGATTCAAAACGACCTCTACGATAAAGACTTCGTCCGCAAGTGGGTCAATTGGAAAGAATTCCTTCAATATATTCACTCGTCAACATCCAGCGAATGGGATTCTGTCCGTCCACTACTCTCCAATCTCCAGTCTCCAATCTCTTTCGACACATATGACAAGGTCTTAAAGACTCTCTACGCCGAATACACCTTCGAACGCGCCGCGCAAGAATCCGAAGTGCCGATCGAGCGCATTCAAGAAACCGCGCGACTGGTTGCGAACTGCGAAGGCAAACTCGCTACGCATGTGTGGCGTTCTGCAAGCGTTGGCAATCTTGGCGGATGGCAGGTGGCGCGTTGTCTGTTCTTCCTGAATGTACTCACGGGTAGCGTTGGCAACAAGGGCGGCACATCCATGACGGGCTGGAACAAGTTCGTGCCCAAGCCGTTCAAGGGCGCGCCTGCTCCCGAAACATGGAACGAACTACATTACCCCATCGAATATCCGCTCGCGCATTATGAGATGTCGATTCTTTTGCCGCACATGCTCGAAGAAGGTCGCGGCGACATCGACGTATATTTCACGCGCGTCTACAACCCGATGTGGGTCAACCCCGACGGCTTCATGTGGCTCAAGGCGCTCAAGGATGATGACTCGAAAATCAAATGCTATGTTGCGCTCACGCCCACGTGGAATGAAACCGCGTGGTTCGCCGATTATGTTCTGCCCACGGGTCACGGACCTGAGCGTCACGACCTGATGAGTCAGGAGACTCACGCGGGGCAGTGGATCGCCTTCCGTCAGCCTGTGCGACGCGTTGCGATGGAACGCGCGGGCATGAAAGTTGATTTCACCTATCAAGCCAATCCTGGCGAAGTGTGGGAAGAGAATGAGTTCTGGATTCAACTCTCCGCGAAGATGGATCCCGATGGTTCGCTTGGCATTCGTCAGTGGTTCGAGTCGCCATATCGCCCTGGCGAGATCATCACTGTGGATGAATACTATCAATGGATTTTTGAAAACTCCGTGCCCGGTCTGCCCGAAGCCGCCGCAAAAGAAGGGTTGACTCCGCTGGCGTACATGCGCAAGTATGGAGTCTTTGAGGTGAAGAAGGAAAATTACTCTCCCTTCGACAAAACGCTTCATACCACGCCTGAGGCTGGTCTGACCACCGATGAGCATGATCGTGCCCGAGACTCTTCTGGCGCTGTCCTCGGCTTGATGGTGGATGGACAACCCAAGGCGGGCTTCGATACGCCATCCAAGAAACTCGAATTCTTCAGCGACACACTCTCCAACTGGGGCTGGAGCGAAAAAGAAAACGTCATCCCATGGACGGTGAAGAGCCATGTCCATCAAGAAAACATCAGCCGCGAAAAAGGCGAGATGATTCTGCTGCCCAACTTCCGCTTGCCGACTCTGATTCACACGCGCAGTGCAAACGCCAAATGGCTGTATGAAATCTCACACAAGAATCCCATCTGGATGAATCCCGAAGACGCGCAACGCCTCGGACTCGACACAGGCGATCTCGCCAAAGTGGAAACCGAGATCGGTCACTTCGTGGATACGGTTTGGGTGACGGAAGGAATCAAGCCTGGCATTATCGCCATCAGCCATCACCTCGGGCGTTGGCGCTTGAACGAAGATAAAGGCGTGAGCAAAGGCTCTTCCAATCTCGTGGAACTTCACGACGACGGCAAAGGCGGCTTTCTCATGCGCGTCATTCATGGCGGCAAAGCCTGGGAATCCTCTGACCCTGATACAAGCCGCATTTGGTGGAGCAACGTCGGCGTGAACCAAAACCTCGCCCACGCCGTCCACCCCGATCCCATCAGCGGAGTCCATTGCTGGCTGCAAAAGGTGTACAAGGTCAGCAAAGCCGAAGCAGGCGAAAAAGCGGGCGACCTGTTCGTGGATACGAACAAGTCCATGCAGGTGTATCGCGAATGGCTTGCCAAAACCCGCCCTGCCGATAAAGTCAGCCCTGACGGTAATCGCCGTCCGTATTGGCTGGCGCGCCCGCTCAAGCCGACGAAAGAGGCGTATATGCTGCCGAAGTGACTCGTACCGCAAAGTTCACTTTGCGCGGCGAGTCCCCCTTTAGCGGGCTTTGTAGAATAGCGCGGGGGTTCATCCCCGCGCGGTGTTGAAGTGCAACGAAAGCCTTACGAAGCAGAATCCGCTGCGGGTGTAGACTCGTATGCGAAAAAAAATAAATCAAGGAAAACATTTATGAGCTTTATCTTTTCCATTCTGGGTATGGTCGTCATCGTGGTCACACTTTTCGATTTGTACCGCGCTTTCGCCTGCCGCTCGTGGAGCACGACACAGGGCGTGATTACGCTCTCGGATGCCCGCATCGTCAGCGCGTATGCCCAGACGCGCAAACTTTTCTCGACAAAGAATCAAGTCAGTTTTTATTATGACTATACCGTCAACGGCGAAAAGTATCTCGGCAGCCGCATTTTCTTTGGCGATACGTTTTTATCGCTGTTCAGTTTTTTAGCCGCCAAGGGCGCCGTCGAAAAATACAAGGAAGGTCAGGAAGTGACAGTTTATTACCACCCATCCAAGCCGCAAGACTCGGCGCTGGAACCCGGGGCAAAATGGCAAGCTTTCGCCGCCCTGGCGCTTGGGATTGCGCTGATGGCAATTGCCCCGATGTTTTAATGCACAGGGCTTGCGCGCAATCGACGTTATCTACCGTCGATTGCGCAGCCTGGCAGACGATGGAGATGAATTGCCGGGGCGAGGATGTTTCAGGGAACAGAATCCGCTTTGGCCGAGTCCGAAGCGGGTCTTCCCGGAGAGAAAGATAAAATGGCAGTCAGAAAATCCGCAAAAACAAAATCAAAACCCGAGCAGGAAAAACCTGCCGAAGAACCAGTATGGACGTATCGCGGATACAAACTCAAATCTGGCGAATTCGTCACAGCAATGGTGCATTTCTTTCGCGCCGAAATTCAACGCGCCAACGTCTGGCGCACACGCCTGGATACCACCACCAATTGGGCGGTGGTGGTGACGGGCGCGACGCTTTCGATCGCGTTTAGCCAGTCGAACGTGCATCATTCGGTGGTGTTGTTGAATACCTTGCTGGTGTTGTGGTTTTTGTTCATCGAAGCGCGACGCTACCGCTATTACGAATTGTGGAGTTATCGTGTGCGTTTGATGGAAACCGATTTTTACGCCGCGATGCTGGTGCCGCCGTTTCATC
>DAOTXI010000239.1:0-2660 GCA_034435475.1 Anaerolineales bacterium | reverse complement strand
TTGCTGCCCAAAAGAAAAGTGGAGCGCAAGAAGATCAAAAGGTCGATGGTCGAATAATTTATTTCTTAAAGGATGTGAGTCATGTCATTTGCGAATTTACTTGCACAGGACCAGGTTGGGAAAATTCACGATGCATCGCTCGAAATTTTGGAAGAGACCGGTCTGAAAGTCCGCTACGAACCGGCGCGGGAATTATTCAAAAAACATGGGTGCAAAGTCGAGGAGGAACGGGTCAGGTTTCCCCGCGTTATTGTCGAAAAGTACCGCAGGATGGCTCCGCCCTCGTTTACCTTTCATGGGCGCGACCCGAAATTCGACAAGACCATCCCGCAGGACAGCCCGGTCATCGTCACAGCCAGTTCCGCGCCCGATATCATCGACCCAGTCACCGGTAAAGAGAGACGCGCTGAGTCCGCGGACATTGCCCGCATCGCGCATCTCATCAATGAACTGCCGGGATACGATATTTTCTCCATCTCCACGCTGGCAGATGACGCCCCGGCGGATCAATTCACGATCTCGCGCCTGTATCCCGCCCTCAAATATTGTCTAAAACCGTTGCGGGTTACCACCACGAACATGAAGGATACAATGAGCGTCATGGAGATGGCGTATCTCGTGGCGGGCGGCGAGGAGGCGTACAAGGCGCATCCTTTCCTGACGCATCATTATTGCCCGGTCGTCTCGCCGCTGACGATGGACCATCTCTCGACCGAGAACGTGATGTTCTTTGCGCAACAGGGTTTGCCCGTCTACCCGACCATCGTGCCGAACGCCGGGCTCACTTCGCCGATGTCGATGGCGGGGACTCTCATTCAAGGCAACGCCGAATTTTTATCCGCCTTGATGTTGATGCAAATGACCAGGGAAGGCACGCCGACAATCTATGCCACGCTGGGCACGGTTGCCGATATGCGCTCAGGCGCGTATACTTCCGGAGCCATCGAATGCGGCATGTTGCACATGGCGTTCGCGCAAATGGCGCGGTACTATAATCTCCCCGCGGGCGGGTACGTCGGTTTGACCAACTCCAAGATCAACGATGCGCAGTCAGGGTACGAAACAGGCATGTCCGGCATCGCCGGTCTGCTGGGCGGCATGGACATGTTCAACATCGGCGGTTTGATCGATGCGCTCAAGACCTTCGATTTTGGCAAAGCCGTCATCGACGACGAGATCGCCCAGATGATGAAGCGCATGAAACGCGGCATCTCTTTCAGCGATGAAGACCTGGGCATCGACCTCATCAAAGGGATCGGTCCCGGAGGCTCCTTCATCACTGCCAAACACACCACCAGCCGGATGAAGACCGAAGCCGTGATGACCAGGCTCGCCGACCGCGATGCCCGCAGTATCTGGGAGAAGAAAGGCGCGACGGATACTCACGCGAAAGCGATGACGAAAGCCAGGGATATCATGACGAAGAACACCGCGCCTCTCATCCCGCCCGAAGTGGATTCAGCGCTTCGGGCAAAGTTCCCCGGTTTGGTCTCAGGCGAATTAACGGCAATTGAATGATGTTGATGGATGTGCCTCCTGTTTGCTTGTGTACGCGTAGACAAGTAGGCAAGTAGACAAGTACTCATTGAAAGGCTCACATGTTTGGTTTTTTTAGAAAAAAAGAAAGCGTATTTCAAAACCTGATCGAACAGCAGGCAACCCTGTCGTATGAGGGGCTGCGCCTGCTGATACGATATTTCGAGACGAGCGACCCGGAGGTTGCGGAGGAACTGTCCATCAAGGAAAAGGAGGCGGATGAAGTCCGCCGAATCCTGATCGATGAGTTGAACCGCAGTTTAATCACGCCCTTCGACCGAGAGGACATCTTCGCCCTGTCCCGCTCCATCGACGACGTGATCGATTACGCCGATACCACCGTGATGGAAATGGTCATCCTTAAAGTCGAGCCGACGCAGTTTATGTCGCGGATCGCATCGTTGTTGAAGGATGCCGCCTACGAGATCATGCATGGCGTTATGCGCCTTCCAAAAAACCCCAACGTCGCCCTGGACCATGCCCAGCGCGCCAAGGCGCTGGAAAACCGTGTCGAAGCCGTCTATCGCGAAGCCGTCGCCGACCTGTTCAGCGGACCCGAAGACCTGCATCATGTGGTCGAGATGCTGAAACTGCGCGAGGTCTATCGCCACCTCTCGAACGCGGCAGACCGCGGCGATGAAGCCGCCAATATTATTGCCGATATCGTAGTAAAGAAAGCATAACAAACTGTTAATGTCTCCTTTACTGATTCTTGTTATCCTTCTGGCGCTTGTGTTCGAGTTTATCAATGGAATGCGGGACGCCAGCAATATCGTTGCAACCATGATCTCTTCCCGGGCGTTCTCGCCCCGGTCCGCGCTGGGCATCACGGCTGTGGCAGAGTTTCTGGGACCCTTCCTCTTTGGCATCACCGTCGCCAAGACCATCGGCAGCGACATTGTCAATTCGAATTTGTTGACGATGGAAGTCCTGATCGCCTGTCTGTGCGGCGCGATCATCTGGAATCTCATCACCTGGTTCTTCGGAATCCCCAGCAGTTCATCTCATGCCCTCATCGGCGGGCTGATGGGCGCGGTAATGATCTCCGCCGGGTGGGGCGCGTTGAAACTGGACGGCTTGTATAAAGTGTTGATCGCCCTGTTCACCTCGCCGGTGATCGGTTT
>DAOTXI010000238.1:0-9025 GCA_034435475.1 Anaerolineales bacterium | reverse complement strand
GTATACAACCCGGTCCGAAGCTGATCGCGCGCAAGTTCAATATCGTCGTGAATGTTTTCAATCCCGCCATACTCCGCATCGCATAAAAGGACGCCAACATTCGCGCGCAAGCCCAGACCACGACTGTTTGTTTCAAGATAACGCTTCATACTGTCTCGCAGGCGGCTGGCGATCTTCAACGGGGCTTCAGGGGTCGGGATGTCTTCGATGAGAGTGAAGAACATGCTCTTCTCGACAGACCATGCCATCGTATCGGTGGGACGAAGCGTAACCCGAAATTGATCCGCAAGTTTCCGCAGAAAATTCCGCATTTCGGTTTCGTCCAAATGTTCTTTAAGTTCATCCATCTGAGCCACATCTGCGAACAAAACCCCAAAGCGGCGGAACGAACTTTGTTTGATGCGCTCAAGCGAGAAGGTCATGCGGACATTGAAGAACGGCAGGGTATACAAGCCGGTGACAAAATCGTGGGCGGCTTCATCCAATGCTCCCTGGGTGGCTTGCAGGCGCTGAACAAGGCTGCTCAACTGATTGATATCCACCGGCTTGAGCAGGAGCAGGTCCGGTTCGACGGGTAGACTGTCGGCATAGGGGGCATAAGCTGTAATGACCACCACCGGGACGCGCATCAATCGTTCCTCGTCGCGCATTCGCTTCAAAATTTCCACACCAGACACCCTCGGTAATTGCAAATCAAGCAAGACGATGTTGGGACGCATGACGTCCAGCCGGTCCATGGCATCCCTGCCATCCAGAACGATCTCGGTCTGGTACCCAGCAATATCCAGCACATGCCGGAACAGGGCAACAATATCGCGGTCGTCTTCAACGATCAAGGCGGTGGGTTTTTCCATAGACTATTCCTTCGCTGGGGCAATTATATACGGTGTTTCCGGAAACCGAATTGTGCAAAAGGATTGCAAAATCCAAAACAAGAGAGTGGAAATTGCTTCTGGTTCGTGCAATAATGAATCCAGGAACAGGGTCATCTTACCTCATTGCTTTAGAGTACAGAGGCGCAACAACAGGTTTCAGTATTGGAAGATGCAAATTACCATGGCGAGTGGAACCGTGCTTGTCATCTCTGTCACGATAACCCTCGCATCCGCGGCATCGCTGGGATTGCTCACCGGGCTGATCAACGCGGTTATCAGCGTCTTTTACATTCCCTACAAGGTTTTCAGTATCTTCCCAAAAGGAGGGCGGAACGAGAACCCGGGTCTGGTCGAAGATCTGAAGAGCATCGTTGACGAGCGAAAAAAGAGTTTATAACAATAGCAAATGAGGAAAATAGATTTTTGATTTAGAATCCGGGGATGAAACTTATGGAAGCGTTGAGGCTCAACGCCCCCTCCCCCGCTCATTATGTCGTCAGCCTGGTGGGAGCGGGAGGAAAAACCACCGCCTTGTTCAAACTTGCGCGCGAAATATTATCGGCGCGGGTTCCGTCCGTTCTTGTAACCGGGACATCTCATCTCGGCGTCTGGCAGATTCCACTGGCTGACTATCACATCATCGCCGAAGATGCGCTGGCAGTGAGCGCGCTCCCGTCAGAGGGGATTATTCTCATCACAGGTAAAATCGAAAACGACAGGACTCAACCCGTAAACGAGTCCGTGCTGGGCTGGCTGCGCGAACACGCTAAAGCCAACTCCATTCCCCTGCTAATCGAAGCAGATGGCTCGCGGCAGAAAGCGCTCAAAGCTCCCGCCGCACACGAGCCGCCCATCCCTGAATTCACCGACATTGTCGTACATGTCTCAGGTTTATCAGCGCTCAACAAGCCGCTCGACGAGAGCATCGTCCACCGCGCGGAAAAATTTTCGGAACTCAGTGGGCTTTTGATGGGGAAAGTCATCACAACCGAGGCGCTTGTAAAATATCTAACGCATCCGTCCGGCGCATTGAAAAATATTCCGCATAAGGCGAAACGCATTGCCCTGCTCAACCAGGCGGATACGCCGGATTTATTATCCGCCTGCGGCAGGGTCGCCAAAAAACTATTGCCAACCTTCGACTCCGTGGTCGCCGGGTCACTCGAAAGCGGCAGTCTTTATCGTTTCGAGCGGACAGCCGCCATCATCCTCGCCGCAGGAACTTCGAGCCGGTTCGGTCAACCCAAACAATTATTGGACTGGAATGGAAAACCCTTCGTGCGACATGTGACAGAAACCGCGCTTCGTTCGGGGCTCGAGCCTGTGGTGGTCGTAACAGGCTTTCGCCACGCTGACATCGCATCCCACCTACTTGACCTCCCGATACAGTTGGTTACCAATAATGACTACACGCAAGGTCAGGCGTCTTCGATAAAAGCCGGGTTGACCGCCCTGCCCCGGGATATCGGCAGCGCCATCTTCCTCCTCGCGGACCAGCCGCAGATTCCCGTTGAAGTCATCCGCGCTTTGAGCGAGTCTCACACAAGCGAAGGGCAAGCCATCCTCGCGCCGCTCGTCCTGGGGGAACGCCGCGCCAACCCCGTCCTCTTCGACCAGGTGACCTTCCCTGACATGATGCAATTACAAGGCGACACGGGCGGGCGTGGAATCTTCGACAGGCATAAAGTCTCGTACCTTCCCTGGCACGACGATATTTTGATCTTCGATGTGGATACGATGGAGGATTATAAAAGGCTGGTAAGGATGAGGGATGAAGGGTGAAGAAAGTGGTAATTGGAGATTGAGATGATTTCGGCGATTGTATTGGCGGCGGGGAAGTCTGCACGGATGGGACGGCAGAAGATGTTGTTGCCGTGGGGAGAAACGACTGTTCTGGGAAGTGTCATCCAGACCCTGCAACGTTCAGGAGTCGGCGACATTATTATTGTGACCAACTCAGAAATTGCGAAACGGATTACGCACCACGCATCACGCATCGCGATCAACAACAACGGCGGGATGCTTACCTCTCTTCAACTCGGTTTGCAGGCGCAAAAACCGTCAGCGGAGGCAACGCTCATTTGTCTTGGCGACCAGCCTCAAATGGAAGAAGGAAGCGTGAGAGCAGTGTGTCAGGCATACTCGAAGGGTAAATCCGATCTCGTCGTGCCGAGTTATCAGATGCGGCGCGGACATCCCTGGCTGGTGGGGAGAGCGCTTTGGGACGAAATGCTTGCGATGCGGGAGGGGAAATCCATGCGCGATTTTTTGAACGCACACGCGGATGAGATCGAGTATGTGAACCTGGAGACGCCAAGCATTTTGCAGGACCTCGATACCCCCGACGATTACTTGAAATATAAACCGCCCCTGTGATACACTCGCCCCACATTAAAAATCGGTAGCGGACGTTTACCACCGGCCGCTACACCGTGATTGGGAGTTTGTATGAAATATTTCGTGATCGTCAATCCAACCTCGGGGCGCGGACTGGGGGAAAAATCCATCCCGCAGATCGAAACTTTTTTGAAGGAACACAATTTCGATTACACACTCGCCCAAACGAGCGGAGTCTGGCACGCGGCGGAACTTGCCGAAGGCGCGGCGCGAGACGGTTACGATGTGATCGTTTGCGCCAGCGGCGATGGCACGGTAAACGAAGCCATCAACGGCATCATGCGTGCCAAGAAGGCGGGGCATAACGATGCAGCATTCACTGTATTGGGCATCGGCACCGGCAACGACTTCGCAGGCGGCACGGGTATCCCTACCAATCTCGATGACGGCTTGAAAGCCCTGAAGGCAGATAAACGCAAGCGAATTGACCTGGGCTTGGTGAAAGGCGGCGATTACCCGGACGGGCGTTATTTCGGTAACGGCATCGGCGTGGGGTTCGATGCGGCAGTGGGCAACGAAGCCATTAAGGTAAGGTGGACGCGCGGACTGCTGGCGTATCTGATCGGAGTGGTCAAGACCGTCTTCCTTTACTACAACCCCGCGCAGGTCGAGATCGTCCTGGACGATAACGAAGTCATCAAACAAACCTCGTTGATGATCTCGGTCATGAATGGGCGGCGCATGGGCGGCGGTTTTCAAATGGCTCCCGAATCAAAAGCCGATGATGGTCTGTTCGACCTGTGCATTGCGGAGACAGCCACGAAGGGGCGCATCCTGCAAATGATCCCGCACTTCATCAAGGGGACGCAGAAAACTCTGCCGGAGATTCAGATGAAACGCGCGAAGAAGGTTGCGATCAAGTCGCTGGATTTAACCTTCCCGGCTCACGCGGACGGGGAGTTTATCTGCCTCGAAGGGAAGAGTCTTACGTTGGAAATTCTGCCGGGCGAGTTGGAGATCATCCATGCGTGAGGCGCGGTTTGGTGCCGCAAAGTTCACTTTGCGGCTGATATTGCAATCATCTCAAAACGCAGGGGGGAATATCACTATCGCAAACTGAAGTTTGCGGTACAGAGCAACATACTTATGAAAAAATTTTCGCTTTGGTTCATTACAAATTTACTGCGGGTTTACTTCCGACTCACGCTGAGGCTGGACGCGCCGGATTTGAAAACCATCTTCCCAAAGACGGGACCGTTGATCGTCATCACCAATCACACCGGGCAGGTGGAAGTGCCGGTCTTTGCGACGCTGTTACAGCCGAGAAAAATCACCGGTTGGGGGAAAGCCGAGGCGTTCGAGAATCTCTTCCTAAGATGGGTCTTCTGGGCATGGGACATCATCCCCGTGCATCGCGGCGAGGCGGATATTACCGCGCTCAAATCTGCGCTGCGGATGGTGGAGGATGGACGCATCTTCGGCGTGGCGCCTGAGGGGACCCGCAACTACACGGGCATCCTACGCCGTGGGTTGCCTGGCGCAGCAATTCTGGCGTTGAAATCAGGGACGCCCATTGTGCCGCTCGTCCATTGGGGCGGAGAAGTTTACATGAAGAATCTCAAAGGGTTCAAAAAGACCGATTTTCACATCCGCTTGGGTAAGATGTATCAGGTAAAAGTGGAGGGAAGGGTAACAGCGGAGATCCGCCAGCAGATCGCGGATGAGATGATGTGCCGGATCGCGGAACTGATGCCGGAGCATTACCGGGGCGAGTACAGGGATCTGGCGAAGTATGAGAAGAAGTATCTGGTGCCGATGGAGTAAGGGTGGGGGTACAGGTTGCGGGTTGAAGGTTGCGGGTTGAAGGTTACAGGGTGTGGGTTTAATCCATTCGTGAAAATTTGATCTGGTAGGCGTTGGTGTTGCGTTTCTGAAACCCCAATTTAAGGTATAGATTATTTGCCGCCTCGCGCATGGGGTTGGACGTGAGGGAGATATTGCCTGCCCCCTTCTCTCTGGCGATCTCGATGGCGCGGCTGACAAGCGCCTGCCCCACCCCATTCCGGCGGGCGGATGTTTCCACGATGACGTCTTCGATGATGGAGCGGATTCCGGTGGGGACGCGGTAGACAGTCAGGTTCAGGGCGCCGATGATGGAGCCGTCGTCGGCGCGGGCAAGCAGCAGGGTGGACGAAGGCTCATTGATAAGCGCCTCCAACTCACCCTGGGTCGGAGGCGGATTATTTTGAGTCATCTGAGGCACAAGGCGCTGGAAGGCTTCGTAGAGTTCATCATCCGCCCGGGTGGCGATATCAATTTGCATGAGCGGGGGTGTTTTTGTTTTTGGGGATCAAACTGAGGATGAGGTAATAGCCGACATAGACCAGCGAAGCCCATGCCACCCAGTTGGGATGGTTGGGATATTGAAGCAAGCCCCAGATGCCGATTGCGCCGTAAAGATAGGTGAGCCCAAGGGTGAGGTTGCGCAGGTAACTGTTGCGCGAGGGATAGATGTATTTGACGGGGATGAAAACCATGACGTTGAAAAGCATGAGAAAGCCAAAGTTGACCCAAGGCGGCAGGTTCATGAGCAGCATGTAGAGGGCGGCGACGTTCCAATAGGAGGGGAAGCCCTTGAAGTGATGGTCTTCGGTCTTGGCATCGGATTGGGTGAATTGATAAGCGGAAGTAAGCAGGATGAGACAAGCCGTGAACCATTTGACCGGTTCGGGCAGCAGGTCGGTCTTAATCATGAAGATGGCAGGGACGAGGACATAGTTGAGATAGTCGAGGATGTTATCAAGCAGGGCGCCGTCCACCCCTTTGGCGTAGGTTTTGACATCTGCCCAGCGGGCTAGGGTGCCGTCGAAACCGTCCACCAACATGGCGACGATCATCCAGACGATCATCATTTTGTAGTTACCCTCAAAAACGGCGAAGACGCCGAGCAAGCCCCAGATGGCGCCGGTGGCGGTGAACGCATGGACGCCGTAGGCGAGAATGGAGCGGATTAGATTGGGTTGGGGATTTTTGATTGAGGAGGTCATGATTCATTCCTTTGGGGTTTTCAACTTATAACACCACTAATTATAAAAGGAAACATGAAAGGAATCATATAGCGGGTTTCATACGAATAGTACCGAATTGAACAGTGAGGCAGCTCCGGCTTGGAGAAAAAATCGCCTGGATTGGAATTGTTGACACATGAACACAACTCCTGTCGGCGTTTTTCTCCATGAACAGCATGAGCAGAATCACAAAAATGAAATTTGATTGTGTGTTACCCGCCTCTACAGAAAGTCACGGTTAGATGAGTGGAATCCTTTGATAAAAACGAGTAGCATAATACCGCAAACGGCCAATCTTCTCAAAATCAAAGACTCAGAGGTAAAATTATATATAATATATAATCGTTCAGGAGGTTTTCCATGCCAGGCTTCACTCCGGGGAGACGCTATCAACCGCCGTTCATGCCGTTTAAACGTCAGCCTTTTAAAAAACGCGCGCTGGCGAAGATCGAAATTGCGATCAAGGGTCCGCTCTTTGGCTGCCGCATGTGTGGAAACTGCCTCCTGCAAGAAACGGCGTTCATCTGCCCAATGGAATGCCCCAAAGGACTCCGCAACGGACCTTGCGGCGGTTCGACCCCCGAACGGTGCTATGTGGACGAGTCGCGCCCCTGCATTTGGTATAAAATTTACGAGCGGTCGTTCAAACTTGGGCGCGAAGCCTTGCTGCTTGAAGTGCTGCCGCCGATGGATTGGAACAAGGCTGGAACAGATGCATGGAGCGATGTCTTTGAGCAGGCGGGCAAAGTGGGGATCAAGAACATCGTCACGGGTCTGACTTCGGGTGGGGCTGGTTCTGTTTCCCAAACTTTGGATTCCATCTTTAGACCAGTGCGCCAGCCCGACTGGTGGCAGGGCGACTCGGAATATCACGCGCCGAAATATGAAGAGCCTGCCTCGGAGTTGGAGCAACGCTTGAAAGCCGGCGAGTTCGTCGTCGCCGCAGAAGTCACCCCTCCCCTTTCGGCCAGCACCGATAAACTCAAACAGAACATCGAAATGCTCAATCCGTATGTGACAGCGCTCAACTTCACAGACAGCGCCTCGGCAATTCCGCGCATGTCTTCGTGGGCGTGCAGCAAGGTGGCGCTGGAACTCGGCGCCGAACCGGTGATGCAGATCACCGGGCGCGACCATACGCGGGTCAACCTGCAATCGAGCGTGATGGGCGCTGCGGCGTTGGGTGTGCGCAACATCCTCTGCCTGACCGGTGACAGCATGGCGCTGGGACCTGGTCCGCAGGGGCGGCTGGACATTGTAGACCTCGACGGAATTCAAATGCTGTGGGTTTTGAGAAGGATGCGCGACGAAGGAACATATCTCGACGGGCGTGAGATCAAAATCCCGCCGAAGTATTTCCTCGTCGCGGCGGCTTCACCATTTGCGTCGAATATGAAATTCCAGGCATTGCGAGAGCAGAAGAAGGTCAACGCCGGAGCGCAGTTCTTCCAAACCAACGTGGTCTTCGACACCGACGCGCTCGACGAATGGTTGAACGAGATCGCAAAGCGGAACATCCTCGACAAGGTGTTTATCCTGATCGGTATCACCCCGCTCAAGAACTACAAGACCGCCGCCTACATGGCAAAAAAGATTCCCGGCGTATTTGTGCCGGAGAAAATCCTCAAGCGCATGGAACTTGCCAAAGAAAAAGGAAACGAGCAGGAGGAAGGTCTCCAGATCGCGCTTGAACTGGTCGAAAAAATTAAGACCAAACAGGGCGTGAGCGGTGTTCACATCATGGCGGTGGGCTGGGAGGATATCGTGCCGCGCATCGTCACAGAAGCGGGTTGGGGTAAAAAGAATATGGCACAGGTCGAAGGTTGGAGGTCAGCGCAGGAGGTTAATCTCGCGCCATGACAAGTCTCGCCATTCGCCGACCTGCAAGTTTTCAATCGTCAATTTGCCAATTGCAACGCGAAAGATGCGCAGAGTAAACAAGCCAACCGCTGCCGTCATATGGCAGATCTGGCGTTTCTTCCCCTCGCGCAATTTGGCTTCGAGCCAATGAGTCGGTCCGTGCGGGGTGACAGGCTTGGGTCTGGCTGGCAGGTTTGGGGGCGGAATGAGGCGAAAGGAGGCGGGGTGGGTAAAATGCCCCTTGATCTGGACTCCACTCGAGAGTTGAATCAATTTTTCGGGAGTCGGATCACCCTCCACCATCACAAGATAAGTCTTTTCGATATGATGTTTCGGATCGGTCAGATGTTTGATCAGTTCGCCGTCATCTGTAAGCAGGAGCAAGCCTTCGCTATCGTGGTCGAGCCGACCGGCGGCGTAGACGTTTGGAACGACGATAAAATCCTTGAGCGTCGGATGCCCCGTGCCTTCATCTGTAAATTGCGACAGCACGCCATAAGGTTTATTGAAGAGGATGTATCGCATGGGTATAATCATACCCGATGAGCGAATTGATCTTCGAGATACGAATATGCAAAAATTGCGGACTGCGTTATCCCTTACAGAAGGAACATGCCTTTGGCGAAAGATGCCCGCATTGTTTGGGCGAGACGGGGGTAGTCGCAGGGAAAACCATTTGTGATGAAGAAAGAAAAAAGGAACAGCCCCCAATACACAAAAGAGGATTCCGCGCCGTGTTGCTGGATAACATCCGCTCGGCGTGGAATGTTGGCTCGATCTTTCGCAGCGCAGACGGCTTCGGCTTCGACCATGTTTATCTTTGCGGAATCACACCCACTCCTGAAAATGAAGCGGTTGCCAAGACATCATTAGGCGCCGAGAATG
>DAOTXI010000237.1:0-2430 GCA_034435475.1 Anaerolineales bacterium | reverse complement strand
GGATGAGTTCGATCTCTTTGGGGTCGATCTTTAAATCCCGCAAACTTTTTTCAAAGGAGGGGAAACCACCCCACGCGCCTCCGTCGATCAAAATGGTCCGTTCGCCGCGCAGAAGATAGCAGTTGCAAATGCCGACCGGGATGCGATGAAAGGTGAATGTCATTTTTCGTAGCCATGCGGGTGGGAGGTGTGCCAACCCCACGCGCTGGAAAGGATGTCTTGCATGTTGGTGTGTTTGGGTTCCCAGCCAAGTTCTTTCTTTATTTTCTCCGGCGAAGCGACCAGGCGGGCTGAGTCGCCTTCGCGTCGCGGCATTTCGACGGCTGGAATGGCATGACCCGTGACCTTGCGCGCAGACTCGATGACTTCCTTTACAGAAAAGCCGTTGCCGCTTCCCACGTTGTAGATCATCTTGTCGCGTGTTTCCAACGCGCCCAGGGCAAGGACATGCGCCGAAACCAGGTCGGCAATGTGGATGTAATCGCGGATGCAGGTTCCATCGGGCGTGGGATAGTCGGTGCCAAAGATGGTGGCAGACTGCGCCTGCCCCAATGCAATTTGCAACACACGCGGAATCAAATGCGACTCAGGCTGGTGCGCTTCGCCGCGCCCGGGCAATGCGCCGCAAGCGTTGAAGTAGCGCAGCACGGCATAATGCAGCCCATAAATGGAGCGATACCATTCGAGCGCCTGCTCGGTCATCAGTTTGGTGTGCCCGTACACATTGGTCGGGCCAAGCGGCGATTCTTCGGTGAGCGGCTCTTCGCTGGACTGGTAGACTGCCGCGGTGGAAGAGAAGACAAAACGCTTCACGCCTGTTTTGACGGCGGTTTCCATCAAACTTAGTGAGTTTGTGAAGTTGTTGCGGAAGAACCTGCCGGGGTCTTTCATGCTTTCGCCCGCTTCAATAAAGGCGGCGAAGTGCATGACGGCGTCGTATGGGGTGGAAGTTAACGCTTCAGCCAGGGCGTGGCTGTCATCCAGCGAGGCGTGAATGAATTTCGCCCCCGCAGGGATGGCCTCTCGATGCCCGGTGACGAGCGAATCATATACGGTGACCGTGTGACCGGCTTGAATCAGCGCTTCGGCTGTCGCCGAACCGATGTAGCCCGCCCCGCCTGTTACAAAGATATTCATTGATACTCCTGTATCCGCAAGTCTTATTTCACTTCTACAATAAGATCAAAAGAGCCGCTATTATCCGAACATTCCCAATCATTGACGGTGAAATATATCTCGCCATCCTTCGTGGCTGTAAACTGGAATTCTGTGCCGACAAGGAATGGTTGCAGGTCTTCCAGCCGCCCGATCAATGCCCCATAGCCAGCGCCCTGCAAGGGACATTCAATTGCTCCGCACATATTGGCTGGCTGCCCATTTGGGTCGCCATTGCTGATTTCATTGCCTCCCCAGGTGTTTACGGTCCCAGAGGCTGTAATCGAAACGCTCTGTCCCGTCAGGACGTTAATTCCGGATGGCACCCAACATCCGCTGGCGGGGAGATTGAAATTGAACGTCGTCTCCGCCGGGGCAGGCGTTTGGGTTGCCGGGACGGGGGCAATACTGGTGAGGGTTGCCTGCGATGATTCTGATGTGGCTTGTTGGGCAAAAATTGTAGCCGCCACCTGTGTCTCCACCTGACCTTCCATTGTAGGAGCGCCAGCCTGGCAGGAAAAAAGGAATAGCGCCGTTACAAGATATACAAGGTTGATATTTATTTTCATTTATTCCTTCCGTTTCGCAAAAAGATTTTATAGGACTTGCAATGTTATAAATGAATCGTTCCTAAAATTGGTATTTTTCGGCTCGAAAACAGACATTTTGGACTTACACAAAATCATTCATTTCTTCAATCTTTGACCGCCGACCACGGTCTGTCGTCGGCGGTCAATATCTGTAAAGAAACATTCGACGATTTACTTAGTTTCTTGAAATTATAGCGCACAAGACCAGCGCCGCTTTGCAGGAGCAACTTTTTGTCGCGGTATAAATTTCCCTATTTGTTTTCAGTCCATGCCTGCGCATACCAGCGCAGATAATCGCGGACGTGCGCCCCCCAATACGCCTCCGAATGATCGCCGGAAAGAAAATGGAATTCGTGCAGGATCTGGTGGCGGGTGAGCATGCGCTCGAATTCGAGGATGCTTTTCAATTCGCGGTCGTTATCGCCCGCATCCACCCAGATGCGCGGACGCAGGTCTTCGGGAATGGCAAGCACCCGCTTTTCCACGACAAAACCGTCACCGGAGAATATGGCAGGGGAATGGAAGCCGAGCGACCCAAACAAGGTTGGATTCGTAAATCCCAACTCCGCTGTCCAGCCGCCGCCGCGTGAGAGTCCGCCGAGGGCGCGATGCTCTCGGTTCGGGATGGTGCGATAGGTCACATCAATGTATGGGATGAGCGCGCCAACAAGACGGTCTCCAAAAC
>DAOTXI010000236.1:0-2192 GCA_034435475.1 Anaerolineales bacterium | reverse complement strand
AAGCCGAACTCTTCATCGGTAACGCAGGCACCGCCGCAAGATTTCTTTCTGCGTTTCTAACTCTCGGACACGGCGAATACATTTTGGACGGTGAACCCAGAATGCGCGAACGTCCGATAGGCGATTTAGTGGAGGCGTTGGAGCAACTTGGGGCAAATATTCAATCACAAGTCACTGGTTACTGGTCACTGGTTACGGATTACTCCAATATTTGTCCGCCAATAAAAATCAATGCTTCAGGGTTAAAAGGTGGAAAAACAAAAATCGCAGGTGACATCTCTTCTCAGTTTTTGTCTGCTCTCTTAATGACCGCCCCTTATGCCCAAACTCCCGTCGAAGTGGAACTCACCACCGACCTCAACTCCAAACCTTATGTTGATATGACCATTTCCATCATGAAAGATTTCGGTGTGGAAGTCCATCGCAACGGTTATCAATCCTTCACTGTCCCAATTACCAATTACCAATTACCAATCTCCAGTTACCCCATCGAATCCGACGCCTCCGCCGCCTCCTACTTCTTCGCCGCCCCTGCCATCTGCGGTGGAACGGTCAAAGTGGAGAACATCTCGCGCAAGTCTGTACAGGGTGATGTCGCATTCGTGGATGTCCTGAAACAAATGGGTTGCGCGGTCGAACAAAATGATAATTCGATACTCGTTACCCGAAACTCATCGCTTCATGGCGTGGACGTAGACATGCGTGATATCCCCGACACCGCCCAAACCCTCGCCGCAGTGGCGCCATTCGCTGATTCTCCCACTCGCATTCGCGGAATCGCCTCAGCCAGATTCAAAGAAACAGATCGAGTATCCGCCACCTGCGCGGAATTGAAACGACTGGGAGTCAACGTGGAAGAACACGAAGACGGCATGACCATCCACCCGACCCTTAACCTTGAACCTTCAACTTTCAAACCCGCCGCCATTCAAACCTACAACGATCACCGCATGGCAATGGCATTCTCCCTCATCGGCTTGCGCTTCGACGGAGTTACCATCGAAAATCCTTCTTGTGTTTCAAAAACCTTTCCCAATTTCTTTGATGTCCTCGATCAATTAAGAATTCAACCCGCATGAATCTCCAATTACCAATTACCAATTACCAACTGGGTTTAATCGGCTACCCCCTCGGACATTCCCTCTCGCCCAAAATCCACACCGCCGCCCTCCAAGCCTGTGGACTTACAGGGAACTATTCCCTATTCCCCATTCACCCCGACGACAAACAAGGATTAAGCGAATTATTGAATCGCGTCCACAACGGCGAGATCCACGGACTCAACGTCACCATTCCGCACAAGCAAAACGTCATCGAATTTATGGATGAACTGACTCCCACTGCAAAAGCCATTGGCGCGGTCAATACGATTTACATGCGTGAAGATAGGTTGATTGGGGATAATACAGATGCGCCAGGGTTTCTGCTGGATTTGAAGCGTGTTATCGGGAATCGGGAATTGGGAGTTGGGAAATCGGTCATTGTCTTGGGTGCTGGAGGTTCTGCGCGAGCTGTAGTATATGCTTTAGTCAATGACGGTTGGACTGTTACCCTCGCCGCCCGTCGGATGGAGCAGTCCCAGCAACTCGCAGATTCTTTTACAAATTACGCATTACGCATCACGGACTTCGACTTTCGACTTTCGACCTTCGACTTGATAGTCAACACCACCCCACTCGGCATGACCCCCAACATCGAAACCTCACCCTTGCCAGAAAACGCAATCCTTTCAAACCACACATTTGTCTACGATCTGGTCTACAATCCACGCGAGACGAAACTTGTCCGCGACGCCTGCGCACAGGGACTGAACGCATCCACCGGTCTGGGTATGCTTATCGAACAAGCCGCCCTTGCTTTTGAAAAATGGACAGGTCACAACCCGCCGCGTGAAGTTTTGTACGCCGCTGTTGAATAATTACATATCACGCATTACGACGTACGTGATACGTAATGCGTAATGAAAGGAAATCCTCAATGCCCTTACGCTTCCTCACCGCCGGTGAATCCCACGGACCCTCGCTCACCACCATCCTCGATGGCATCCCCGCCGGGCTTTTCCTCACCCCTGAAATCATCAACAAAGAACTTGCCCGCCGTCAGCAAGGCTACGGCTCAGGCGGACGCATGAAAATAGAAAAAGACACCGTGCAAATTCTTGGCGGCGTGATGGGCGGCGAAACCACCGGCGC
>DAOTXI010000235.1:0-2054 GCA_034435475.1 Anaerolineales bacterium | reverse complement strand
TGCGGGGGTTGGTCCGTCAGTGACCATGCCAAGACGGGCAGGTTTTAGAAGATACAAAAATTGCTTCATACCTTGTTTAGCGATTAATGCTTTGATAAACGGCAAGGACATTCCCATCCGGGTCCTGGAAAATACCGAACCAACCCATGCCGGGAATTTCGGTCTTTTCGTTCAGGATTTTCCCGCCGAGCATTCTCACCTTCTCGAGGTCTGCATCAACATCATCGCTGTCAATGTAGACGGTTACACGGCCTGCGGGGCTTTCGGCTGAAATTTGCGGGAACCCGCCGCCGGAATTATCCGCCGCCTCCCACATGACGTAGTTCATCTCAGGCACGGGGACGATCTTCCACCCGAATAATTCCCGGTAAAATTCTCCAGCCTTGTTCGGGTCTCCGGCGGGAATCTCAACATGAACGACATTTCTTTTGGACATGGCTTTTCTCCTTTTCGAGTTGGATAAACTTTTTCTATTTTAGAACATTTTTTCTATTAATGCAACCCCACCACAGGACTGGATTCCGGTAAAAAAAGTGACCGCCCCCGCCAGGTGCGGGAACGGCCACATTGCTTACCTGTCCCTGAGCGATTAGGGAACGCCATCATTCTGCGGGACGCTTCTTATCTCACAGGCATCCTGTCCTTCGTTCCATTTGCAGTTCAGGTTGGCAACACAGTGCGCTTCGGTCTGGATCGGAGCACAGACAGTATCCACAAACTCGGAGCATTTTACAGTCAGAACGCGGGCGGTGACACAACCCGTCCCGCCAAGCACCTCTTCCCTGACCGGGACACAAGCGGCGGAATTTTGGTCGAAGATAAATCCTGGAGCGCAACCAAGAGCCGCCCCACCCGCCACAGGCTGACAGCACTGGAAGTTTTCATTATAGGAATAACCTGTGGCGCAACCGGCATAGGTCTGGCTGGCAAGCCCGGCGTTATCAATACCAAATGGAGCGTTGGTCTCGCCGTTTGGGGGCGCGCACATGCCTGCCAATTCGTCGAAGTACAAGCCGATCGGGCAGGAATTATCCGGTCCGGGACCGACGGCGCAGGATTGTTCTGAGCCGCGCACCACGGTCACGTAGCCGATGGGGCATCCCCCGGCTCCGGGTTGGGCAAGGATCGGGGTATAGGAGCAAGCCCCGGTCGCAGGGTCGAGCGTATATCCGGCATCGCAGAAAGAGTTCAGGGTCGAGACATCCGGCTGGTTGGTACACGCCGGGTTGCAGACTACGATCTCATTTGTAGACTCGATGCTTCGCGGACCTTTGCAGACAAGAGTGCGAATCCCACCTTCATTTCTTTCCTCGCAAAGGATGCGCGTGCCTCGCGGCTCCCAGGTGGCGCCTGCGGAAATTTGCACCACGCCGTACCCATCGCCTTGCTGGCAGAATTGGTTGACTTGAACCGCTTCAGGCAGGGCGCAGGATGTGGATGCTTCCACCTGGTTGGCGGGGACGTGAGCCGTCAACTGACAATACGGCGCGAATGGCTGCGGATTGGCAACCGCGCAACGGAAGCCAATATCGCGCCCGCTGTCGGTCTGTTCGTTGTAACGCCGGATGGCGGATGAAATTTGAGTTTCTGTTGTCTCGAACGAACTTCCGCGCACCACCCGGTACGTACCAGTTGCAGGTCCGGTGGGGTTTTCGGTCGGGGACTGGTTATAGTAGTTTGCGTCGTACATGTCGAATGCCCACTCGAAGACGTTGCCGGCCATATCATACAACCCGAACGGACTCTGTCCATCCGCGTAGGTGTCAACATTCGTTGTGCGTCCGTAACAGTTGGCGAAATTCAACAAGCCGCAGGACGGCTCGGAACTTCCCCACGGGTAAGGGTTGCCATTCGACCCGCGCGCGGCTTTCTCCCATTGCGCCTCGGTCGGCAGGTTTCCCTGTATCCAGGCGCAATATGTCTGGCTTTGATCCCAGGTGACGCCCACCACCGGGTGACTTGCATATTCTGGGTTGGTGAAAACAGGACCGCCCAGTTCCTGCGCTGGAGCCGAACAGGCGCCCGCTTTAACGCAAAGATCGTACATGCGGTTC
>DAOTXI010000234.1:0-6678 GCA_034435475.1 Anaerolineales bacterium | reverse complement strand
CTCCTGAGCGGATACGGGATGATCTGCCCGGATATTACCCCCCCCCCCGAATTTGTCAAGACATATTTGGATACCGATTGGTTTATTTTTCGCTCACTTTCACCCATTCGAACATTGCCCTCGCGGGAATTTCCCCGAACGACGAGGCTGTGATTCCGATATTCCCTTCGCCTAAGCCGTAGTTCGTCACATCCAGATTGCGGATCAACGTATCGTTCACGAACACATGGATAAAATTTTCCCGGCAATGCAGCCCAATGCTGTGATCGGGCGATGCCAGATGACCGCTGAAATCGGTGATGATGGGTTTGTATTGGGCGATGCCTTCCGCCAGCCATTGCCCGAACAGGACGCTGTAGCTGCCGTCGCTGGCGGCGTTGAATTCGTACCAGCCAGCGCGCTCATCATAGCGGCAGATCAAGCCAACGGAGCCGGATGGCAGGACGGATGCCTTCGCGCTGACGAAAACATCCAAATAAGTATGCGCGTTGTGAACCCCGATGGACCATGTATCTACAGACGTAATATCAACGCGCAGGGCGCCGTTTTCAAACACAGCCAGCGGCGCGTCAATGCCGCCGGTTTGGAGGAATCGCCAATAGGGGGATGCGGCGTCGAATTCGTCGGTGAAGAATAATGGCGGCGGCTCAGGCGTGGGGACGGCTGTTTCAGTGGCGATCAGGCTTGGGGTTACGCTGACAGTTTCCGGCGCGGGAAGAGGCGCTTGCGTGGGGTCAGGTTCAACCTCCGGCGTGGAACCGGGCAGGTTGCAGGCAAGGCTGAGGATGAGACATCCAATAAGAAAATGTATTTGTTTTTTCATGGTTGTTTTTAATGACTCACCTTACGCAGTCTCCTCGTAACGCGACATTTATGTCGCCCTGAAAACGGATAAAACTCGCGCTACCGCCTAAGGTGAGTTAATGATAATTGTCCAGCATGATGCTGGACAATTATAAGGTGGAGATGGCGGGAATTGAACCCGCGTCCGAAAGATTCGACCCTCGGAACTCTACGAGCGTAGCCTGCCGTTAATCGTCACCACAGACACCCCGGCGGGCTGGTAAGCCTGTGACCATCCGCTGGTCTTTCGCGTGTTTAGCGGAATCACACGCGGCACTCCATCATTGTTTCGCCCGATCCGTTACCGGGTGGAGGACGGGGACGGCGGACGTGACATCACGAAGATGTCAACCGTTAGGCTTCGCCTTAGGCGGCGAGGGGCATAGCGGCGTAAGTGCGGTTGTTGGCACTTAAAGTTTGCGCTGATTTTACGAGGTCGGCGCGCGCTCGGCTCGCATTCCGGAACCAGCCTCTCCCGTCGAAGCCTGTCATCCCCAATCACACGGCAGTTGTTCCGTTGCTGTTTTCATTATAGCACGATGCCAGATCGAACGTTGCAGACTTGCACCCAAACAACATGAAGATGTATGATAAAAGCGGCGAATTTCATCCGCTTTTATCCCTGCTTTAAGTTCTTTGGGCACTTGTCCGTTATAATTGGGGTTGGAGGCGGCGTCTGTTACACCGGCGCGCGACCCCAGTGGAAGAGGCTTCAATGACAGAAAAAATACTGGTGATAGATGACGATCTGGATACCCTGCGGCTGGTGGGGCTGATGCTCCAGCGGCAGAGTTATCAAGTCAGCGCCGCTTCGAACGGTTCGCAGGGGCTGACAAAGGCATTCGAAGAAAGGCCGGATTTGATCCTGCTGGACGTGATGATGCCGGATATGGACGGCTATGAAGTTGCGCGCCGTCTGCGCAAGAATCCGGCAACGGCTTCGATTCCCATCCTTATGTTTACCGCCAAGACCCAGTTGGACGATAAAGTAACCGGGTTCGAAGTCGGCGCGGATGATTACCTGACAAAGCCCACACATCCCACGGAACTTCTTTCTCATGTAAAAGCGCTGCTGGCTCGTTCGGCGCCCAGAAGTCCTGAGGAAACGGCAACGGTTTCGCGGGAGAAGAACGGATACCTGGTCGGTGTGATCTCTGCGCGCGCCGGGGTGGGGGTCTCCACAGTTGCGATCAATCTTGGGGCGGGGCTTCATGCGCAGTCGAAGGCCGATGTGATCGTTGCGGAGTTGACGCCGGGGCAGGGCATGATGGGAATGGATTTGGGTATTCCACCCCAGACTGCGTTATCTGATATTTTGGACGGGACCCCGGCGGAGACTACTCGCGAGAAGGTCAGCGCTTCGCTGGTGGAACATAAATCGGGGGTCAAGGTGCTTGCTGCTTCCGAAAATCCGCGCCATGTAGACCTTGTCGCGAAGGTGGATAACTTCACCTCCCTTGCTGTGCGTTTGGCTTCTCTCGCGCAATATGTCGTTCTTGACCTTGGCTCAGGTTTGCCGCCCTCTTCTCAAAAATTGCTCGCCATGTGCGCCGAGCAAATCATTGTGATGGAAGGCGCCGCCAATTCAATCCGCCATACGAAAATGTTACTGGATGAATTAAAATTATTGGGATTGGACATGAAGACCGTGTCCATCATCCTTAATAACCGTCAGCGCTCGGAGGCGCAAATTCCGTGGAAGAAGGCGCAGGAGGAATTGGGTCATCCCATTCTGACCGCGCTCACCCCGGTGCCGGAGTTATTCCTTCAAGCCCTCCGCTTGCAAACCCCGGCTGTACTGGCGCAACCGTCGAATATGGTTGCGCAACAATTTATAAAAGTTGCGGATGGGATTTTAGAGCGCGACAAGGCGCGATGAATTCTTTTTCAACCCAGACCCTTGCGGATATCGAATTTGCCGCGGATTTGATCCGCCAATCGAAACATGCCGTCATCCTAACCGGGGCGGGGATATCCACACCGTCGGGGATTCCCGATTTCCGGTCCACGGGCACTGGGTTATGGTCGCGGGATGAGCCGCTGGAAGTGGCGTCGCTCAGCAACTTTCGTACAAAGCCGGGTCAATTCTTCGAGTGGTTTCGTCCACTGGCGCGGCAGATGTTCGAGGCAAAACCGAACCCGGCGCATGATGCGCTGGCAAAACTTGAGGCGCATGGCTTTATCAAGGCGGTCATCACCCAGAACATTGATACGCTTCACCAGAAATCCGGGTCGAAAATTGTCATCGAAATGCACGGAACCATGCAAACTTTAACATGCACGCAGTGTTATCATAAAGTGCAGGCGGAATCTTATATTGCGAGGTTTGTCGAATCCGGCGAGATTCCGCGCTGTCCCAGGTGCTCCCGGATGCTTAAGCCGGATGTGATCCTGTTTGGTGAACAGTTGCCCCAGCCTGCCTGGTTATCGGCTCAGAAGGCGGCGCGGGGTTGCGACCTGATGCTGGTTGCCGGTTCCTCGCTGGAGGTTTTGCCGGTGGCGGGTCTGCCCATGCAGGCGCTTGACCGCGGGGCGCACCTGGTCATTATCAATAACGCCCCCACGTATCTTAATGTCCGCGCGGATGTGTCAATTCTGGAAGATGTCGCAACGGTCCTGCCTGCAATTGCAGAGAGAGTGTTGAATGGCTGAAATCAAAACCGAACGACTGGATAGTTACCGCCGCCTGATTGATATTGCGCGCGACCTTGCCTCGACCCTCGACCTCGACATTTTGCTCAGCCGCATTGTCCATGCCGCGGCAGAGATCAGCGGCGCGGAGGCGGCTTCGATCCTGCTGTATGATGAAACCTCGCGCCAGTTGTACTTTCAGGTTTCAACCAATATGGACGAATCCACCCGCCGGGGAATTACCGTCCCGCTCGAAGGGAGCATCGCAGGCTGGATCGTCACCAATCGCAAATCGGTACGCACCACCGACGCCCACGAAGATAAACGCTTCTATTCCAATGTAGAGTCGATCACCGGGCTTACCACCCAATCCCTGCTTGGAATTCCGCTGATTACCAAGAACAAGATCGTTGGTGTGCTGGAGGCGTTGAACAAACACCGCGGAAAATTCAGCGAGATGGACGAATCTCTTCTGCTCGTGTTGGGGGCGCAGGCGGCGGTGGCGATAGAAAACACGCGCCTTTTTCAACAATCCGACCTGATCTCCGAATTTGTCCACGAATTGCGCACGCCGCTTTCCTCCCTCAGTACTGCCACGTATTTATTGCTACGTCCTGAAATGTCGCAGGACCAGCGCGACCAGATCATCCAAAATATCCACAGCGAGACCATGCGCCTTAACGCGCTGGCATCCTCCTTCCTTGACCTGGCACGATTGGAATCGGGACGCGTGCAGTACCGCAAAACCGTCTTCAGCCTGGCAGACCTGATGTACGAATGCAAGGATATCATGGCGACCAAAGCCGTCGAGGATAATATCCACATGCGCGTCGAATCGCCAGAGGGGTTGCCCCTTGTTGACGCCGACCGCGACAAGATCAAGCAGGTATTTTTGAACCTGTTGAGCAATTCCATCAAATACAATCGCCCAAATGGGAGCGTCCTGCTGCGGGCGGATGTGCTTGATAACGAGGTCATGGTGGTGATCCAGGATACCGGCATCGGCATCCCGGAAGAGGCGCTGCCGCATCTCTTCCAAAAATTCTATCGCGTGCGCGAGCACGAAGCGCGCGCCTCGGGCACGGGACTGGGGCTGTCCATTTGCAAGCAGATCGTGCAGGGGCATGGCGGGCGCATCGAGGTGAAAAGCAAAATGGGGGTCGGCACCGTGTTCATGATCTACCTCCCGCGCACCACCAAAACCGTTCCGCGCGACCTGATTCCCGAACCCCCCGCCAAAAAGGGAAAAAAGCAATGAAAGATTTCATCGGTGGGAAATAAGTACTGTTTGACTTTTTTCAATGATACGTATAAACTAAGCGCCAGTTACTGAGAAATCATTCGGAGGAAGAAGATGGCACAATTTCAATTTGTCATGAGATCGGGTCCCACGCCGGGCGTTACCTTTCCGCTGGATGGAGATCAACTTACGATTGGGCGCGATTCGACCAACGCTGTCGCGATTAACGATGCGGAGATTTCCCGCAAACATGCGCGGATGATGTTCCAGGGCGGCAAGTATGTGCTCGAAGACCTCGGCTCTACTAACGGCACATTCGTGAACGGACAGCGCCTTGCCGGACCCGTGGTACTTAAACCCGGCGACGTGGTTTCCCTGGGCGAGCAGATCGTACTGATGTATGACGCGATCGCCGCAGATGCAGGCGCAACCGTGGCAGTTTCTCGAAAAGCAGTTCAGGCTTCTCCCCCGGCTTATTCGGCGCCACAACAATCCTACGCGCCGCCCCCGCAACAGCAACAACAATATGCTCCGCCGCCTCCCCCGGCGGCAAAGAAATCCAACATGGCGCCCATCATTATTGGTGTCGGCGCGTTGCTTTTCATCTGCGTCTGCGGCGGGTTCTTCTGGTGGGTGGACGCCACTTACCGCTGGTGCGTCTTCTTCCCCTTCATTTCAGGCTGTTAAAGCAGTATCGGCTTCCCTGCCCCGCGAATAATCTCGCGGGGCGTTTTATTTTCCATAAAACGCGCCATCTTTGATAGAATCACAACACACGTTCGGCACACAGGACATTCCAATGGAACAAACTCCAAAAGCCAATTCACCCGGTTGGGGTACAAACACCAAGCTTGTCGTCGCGCTGACCATTGTAGTCATCGTCGGCGCATTGCTGGTTAAATTCCAGTTCATTATCACGCCGCTGGTAATGGCGTTCCTCTTGTCGTACCTGTTCCATCCCGTCGCCGATTTTTTACAGCGCAAGCTGCGCTTCTCATGGAACGCCGCCGTGGGCGTGATCTTTCTGGTCATCGTTGTTGCACTGGTGGGGCTGCTTACGCTTGGGGGCGTGGGACTGGTACAACAGGTGCAGAGTCTCGTCGTCATTGTGCAGGATGCGCTTCTCACACTTCCGCAATGGATACAGGATATTTCAGGCAGGGTCATTCAGTTCGGACCCTTCAAGATTGATTTCAGCCATTTGGACCTGAACGACCTGAGCCAGCAGGTGTTGGGTATGGTGCAGCCGCTCTTGAGCCGCACCGGTTCGCTTCTCGGAACAGTGGCTGGCAGCGCCGCCAATTTCCTCGGCTGGACCCTCTTCGTCCTGCTGGTCTCCTATTTCACCCTTGCTGAAAGCAAGGGTATCCGCGACCAGATCATCAGAGTGGACATCCCCGGCTACAATCAGGATCTCGGGCGGTTGAGCCGCGACCTCGGTCGTATCTGGAACGCCTTCCTGCGCGGACAGATCATCATCTTTTTCCTGACCGTCATTGTGTATTCGATTGTGCTGGGCTTGCTGGGCGTCAGTTACACCATCGGTCTTGCCTTCCTTGCCGGGTTGGCGCGTTTTGTTCCCTATGTTGGGCCCGCCGTCAACTGGGTGTTGCTGGTCATTGTCGCCTACTTCCAGGACTATTCCCTTTTCAACCTTCCCGACCTGACCTATACGCTCATCGTGCTTGGCGTCGCGCTTGTGATTGACCAGGTCTTCGATAACGTTGTTTCGCCGCGCATCCTTTCGAATGCGCTTAAGGTACATCCCGCCGCGGTGCTGGTGGCCGCCATCATTGCCGCGAATTTGTTCGGCATTCTTGGGGTCGTCGTTGCCGCGCCGATCCTTGCCACCGCCGCATTGTTATGGAATTACATCATGCGCAAGATGTTCGACCTGGGGCCCTTACCCGAAAAGGAAGTGACCCAGCCGCCCCCTCCCCCCCGGTCGCGGGTATTCGTCGCCC
>DAOTXI010000233.1:0-6798 GCA_034435475.1 Anaerolineales bacterium | reverse complement strand
ATGCCCCACCAGTGCAGACGCGAGAGTCATGCTGATGTTGTCAATGTCCTTATAGTGAAGCGACTCGACCAATGCGCCGACGAATGCTATTGTGGTAATTGGTAAGAGGTAATTTGTAATTGTGCCGCTGAAGACTCCCGCTGTGGTGTAAATGAAGATCATCAGCGCCGAAAAAATAAATCCGCCGACGAAGACGCTGACCGTCCCAGCAATGGATTTTTCTTTACTCCACGGCAGTTTCCCCGTATCAAACTTCCTGCCCACGATGTCCGCGATGCCGTCGCCGCCGCACATCATCATCAACGCGATAATGCCGATGGGGGAATCTTTCCAGTAGACCAACGTCAACACCACGAACATGATTCCGTAATACAACGGACCACGCAGAATCTCTCTCGGGTCTCCCGTGCGGGACATGGCATCCACCGACGCTTTGTCTTTCAAAATTCCAAAGCCGATCAACGCAAATTGAACTGTAATCGCAAATGGAACCAACGCCGCCAGCCAGCGGGCGGCAGGAGTATCGTCGAAAAAGAACCAGCACAAAACAAAGATCGGACCCGTGCCGATGTGGATCAACTTGCGGCTGAGCTTGCTTTTAATCCAGCCGCGGTGGGCGAAGAAGTCCATCAGGCGTAAAAATCCGAGCGCGATGGCAAAGGTAAGAGCGAGGGCGATGTAGTTGTTCAAAGGGAAACTCCTGAGTAAATTGTCAATAGACCATAGACCGCGGACGGTAGACGACAAAATCCATCATCCCGGTCTGCTGTCCATTGTTTCCATTTATAACCCCGCACTCATATCAAAGACTCCCAAGTTTGCTTTTCCCTCCATGCTATAATCCGCCTTCGTATTCCGTCATTGCGAGGGCGATGGTTTTCCCCCGAAGCAATCTCGTGAACACGTTAGGGGATTGCTTCGCCGCAACCCCGAAGTACATCGGGGCAAGCGAGCAAGAACGCGGCTCGCAATGACGAAATTATTTCTGGAGGAACAACCCTTGCGTACCAAATCAACTATTCTTATGCTCGCCCTGAGCATTCTACTTTCCGCCTGCGGAGCATCTGCTTCGGGCGGAGCAACCACTGCCGTCGAAGGCTACATAAACGCCCTTGCGACCAAAGACCAAGCCACCCTCATCTCCAACTCCTGCGCCGACTGGGAAGATAACGCCCTGATCGAACTCGACTCCTTCGCCCTCGTCGAAGTCACCGTGGACGGAATGTCCTGCGCCGAAGCAGGCACAGACGGCGACAAAACCCTCGTCAACTGCACAGGCATGCTCAACATGAGCTACAACGGCGAACCCCAATCCCTCAACCTCGCCGACCGTACCTACGAAGTCGTTGAGCAAGACGGCAACTGGCTTGTGTGTGGAGTCCGATAGAACCGTTGGTGGTGGGTAGTTGACAGCTGACAGCAACACCCACCACCAACTACCAACCGTCGACCACCAACTGTTCACCACCAACCCATGAAGCTCTTCACCCGCGAAAACCTACTCGCCCTCCTCCTCTGCCTCATCCTCATCGCCCTCGTCATCTTCACCGCAGACTCGAGCCCCACCTGGATCTATCAAGGCTTCTAAATGGCGCTTGAAAATATTCTGATTCTTGCCGCCGCCTCGTTCCTCTGGGCAGCAACCTTCCGCAACCGCGGGCGGACGTGGTTCATGCTCATCGTCAGCGTCGTTGTCATCTTCTGGCTGCAACCCGCCCTCCCCATCCGCGGCGCCGACTTCTTCACGCCCCTCGCCACGCTCGTGCTCGTCGTCCTTACCTGGTTCATCACCGCCGACGACGAAACCCGCAAGCAGCGCAAGAACTACATCATCCTCGCCATCGTCGCAGGCGTTGTTCTGCTCCTCAACCTCACCCGCTTCCTCCCCGCAGACTTTCAACTCCTCACCGCCTCACGCCCGCCACAACTGACAACGACTCTCATCATCTTTTTGGTGACAGGACTGACGCTGTTAGTTTTATCTCGTCTGACGCGTTTCAGCGCTTCTTTCTTAACGGTGGGTTTGGTCCTAACCATTGGGCTTTTTCTACTTATCAAGATTCCCGCCCTATCGCTCTGGCTCAGTTCTTTCCTTCGCACACTCTCAGGTCAATCACTGACCAATGTCTCCATCAACGACTTCCGCTGGCTCGGCTTTTCCTACGTCGCCTTCCGCCTCATCCATACCATTCGAGATAAACAATCGGGTCGCTTCCCATCTGTGGATGTAAGCGAATTCATCACCTACGTCATCTTCTTCCCCGCCTTCACCGCTGGTCCCATTGACCGTTTGGAGCGTTTCATTAAAGATTTACGCGCTCCATTTGCAGGCGTGAACCTTGAAACCTTCTACTCCGCAGGTCAACGCTTGCTGCTTGGCTTGTTCAAAAAATTCGTCATCGCCGACGCGCTGGCGCTCATTGCCCTAAACGACACCAACGCAACCCAAGTCACCTCCACACTTTGGATGTGGGTCATCGTCTACGCCTACGCCTTCCAGATCTACTTCGACTTCAGCGGCTACACCGACATTGCTCTCGGCATCGCGCAATTGCTCGGAATCAAACTGCTTGAGAACTTCGCTTCTCCCTACCTCAAACCCAACCTGACTCAATTCTGGAATAACTGGCACATGACTCTCACCCAGTGGTTCCGCGCCTACTTCTTTAATCCCATCACCCGCTGGCTCCGCTCTTGGCAAAAACCGATGTCCATTCCGATGATGATTCTGTTCACCCAAGTCGCCACCATGCTGTTGATAGGCTTCTGGCACGGCGTCACATGGAACTTCACCCTCTGGGGCTTATGGCACGGGCTGGGACTCTTCATCCACAACCGATGGAGTGACGCCACCAAAGCCAAAGCTGCCGTGTGGGGGACGACACCCGCGAAACAAGCCGCGCTCAACATCAGCGGCATTCTGCTCACCTTTCATTTCGTGGCGATAGGATGGATATTCTTCGCCCTCTCCTCACCCGTCACTTCATGGCAGGTGATTTTGAGGTTATTCGGATTGTAGGTCAGGCTTGTAGCCTTACGCTCTTTGAAAATTGGATTATATGGCGGGTTACAAACCCGCCCTACGATTAAACATGAATCAAATCAAACCCCTCAACGTCCTCATCAAGGGACTGCTCTTATTCGCCCTATTCAACCTCGTCATCGCCACATGGCAGCCGAGTGTTGGGCAGTTATCCCTTTACAACAACCTCTACCCAGGGCGGGAGCGATTGCCCTTCGGCGAGAATCCCAAGCAATCGTACAACCTCAGCCTCTTCGACCTTGACACGATGTTCGCCTCGCATGTTATCGCGGGCACGTCCAAAGCAGATGATGAATTCCGCGTCGTCATCGTGGGAGATTCGTCGGTGTGGGGCACGTTGCTCAAGCCCGAAGAAACGCTGGCAGGTCAACTCAACGCGGACAATCTCAACGCCTGCGGAAGAACTGTCCGTGCGTATAACTTGGGCTACCCGACCATCTCATTGACCAAAGATGTCATGTTGCTCTCGTATGCGGTGCAATACAACCCTGACCTCGTCATCTGGATGACCACGCTCGACGCGTTCCCGCTGGAAAAGCAAACGTCCACGCCGCTGGTGGCTAACAATGAAGAAAAGGTTCGGGAACTGGCGACCAGCTACGGATTAAGAGTCGAGGCGGATGATTCCAATTTCGAAGTCAAAAATTTCTGGCAGAAAACGTTCGTGGGCGACCGTCGCGCATGGGCGGACTTTTTCCGCTTGCAGATCTATGGTGTGATGTGGTCTGCCACGGGCATTGACCAGTTCTACCCCGCTGAGTATGAAAAAGCGCAAACCGATTTCGAAGCGGACGAAAGTTATCATGACCTGACCGCGCCGTTAAGTGAAGATGACCTTGCCATCAACGCGTTGGAGACGGGTTTTCAAGTGGTGGGCGAAACACCCATGCTGCTCGTAAATGAGCCGATGTTAATAAGTTCGGGCGCGAACAGCGACATCCGCTATAATTTTTTCTACCCGCGTTGGACGTATGATGAGTACCGCAAGATCATGTATGCGTTGAGCGAGCGCAATGGTTGGACGTATGTGGATTTGTGGGACAGCGTGCCCGCAAATGAATTCACCAACAGCGCCATCCATCTCACCCCTGTGGGAGAGAATATGCTGGCAGAAAATCTCGCGCCGTATATTCTCGAAAATTGTAAATAATCAATTCCGTCATTGCGAGGGCGATGCTCTCTCGCCCGAAGCAATCTTATGACTGTGCTTGAGATTGCTTCGCCGCAAAGAACAAGAGCGCGGCTCGCAATGACGTAGTAATAGGAGATCAATGAAAGTACGACAACTTTTTCTTTTATCTATCATGCTGCTTGCCTCATGCACCGCAGCCCCAACAGCAACTTCCCAACCAGAAGACCAACCCACTTCCACGCCTGAAGCGATTGAAACCAAATCAGCCATAGTTGCCACCGAAGAATCCGCGCCGACTCCGCGCCCTACACTCGCACCCGATGAGTGGATGACCCTGCCTATTGTCCCTGAAGTGACCGATACCGCCCGAGAAATTTATGCACGTGGACAAGAACTTGGGCGTGACCCAACACACTTCTCCAAAGTGGGCGATTGCCAAACCAACACCGGTTTCTATCTCGTGGACTTTGATAATGAAGGCGCGTATAGCCTCGGTGAGTATGCTTACCTGCAAGAGACGATCGATTATTACGAAGGCTCGTTCTCGCGCACGAGTTTAGCCATGCGTGATGGATATAACGTCGCTGCCATCCTGACTCCGCTGCGGGCTGACCCGAAGCAATGCGAGAAGAATGAAAACCCGATTGCATGCGAGTTTCGTTTGCATAACCCTAGCATTGCCATCATCAGCCTTGAGACCAACTTTAACGGACGCCCCGCCGATGACTACGGCAAATACATGCGCCAGATCATTGAGTATTCCATTGAGCAGGGTGTCGTACCGATCCTTGCCACAAAGGGCGACAACCTCGAAGGCGACCATAGCATTAACGCCGAAATCGCTGAAATTGCCGTAGAATACGATATTCCATTGTGGAACCTGTGGGCGGCGCTTCAGCCGTTACCCAATCAAGGTCACGAAACTGTTCTGAACGATGGCTTCCATCTTTCGTTCTCGCGCAATTTCTTCGATAAGCCCAAGAACATGCTCAGCGGCTGGCCCTGGCGCAACCTCACCGCCTTGCAGGCGTTGGACTCTGTGAGACGAGGATTGCAAAAGCAATAAAATCTTAACCACAGATAGACACAGATAAATTGGATTTTACAGATCAAACATCTTTGTTCATCGGCGTTCATCTGTGGTGAAATATTCAAAAGGAATCAACTTATGACTACTGAAATCATTACCCCGATTGCAAAATTCATTGCCGAAAAAATTCTCAAGCAGCCGAGCAAAGTTATCTCTGCCGACGAAGCTCTCATTTCCAGCGGATTGATCGACTCGTTCAGCCTGATGGATTTGGCTCTCTTCATCGAAGATACCTTCGGTGTCCGCGTGGAAGATACCGAATTGAATGCAGAGACGTTTGATACTCTCAATCAATTGGCTGCACTAATTTCCTCCCGCAAGTAATTCATTAACCGCAAAGAGCGCGAAGGACGCTAAGATTTAAAAGGTTTTCTTTGCGCTCTTCGCGTGCTTAGCGGTAAAAAATAATGACCACTCTCCCCAACCTCCTCCAATGCTCCTATCAGGAAGTCCCAGACAAGACCAGCATCATCCTGCAACATGCTGGTCAAGCGGATAAGCCTCTCACCTACCGCGATCTGATTCGTGGCGCGAATCGTTTTGCATTAACCTATGCCCGCGAAGGAATCAAACCTGGCGAAGTGGTTATTCTGATTCTCCAACATGGCGAGGACTTGGTCTATGCCTTCTGGGGAGCCACCCTGCACGGTGCGATTCCCTCCATCATGCCGTTTCTCACCGAGAAACTCGCGCCTGAAAAATACCGCGCCGACCTCGCTTCGCTGATCTCCATCACCAAGCCGACCACCATCGTCACCTACCCTGAGTTTGAAGCCGAAGTCCGCGGCGCATTGATTGAAGGCGATTCGGTCAAGCATTTGATTCTTGCGAATCAAATCGAAGCCGAGAGCGAACCCAATTTTGAAACCTTGCATGGTTTCAAATCATCACCCGAAGATATTGCTGTGTTGCAACATTCCTCCGGCACGACTGGTTTGCAAAAGGGTGTGGCGCTTTCGCATCGCGCTGTGCTCAACCAACTCAACGCTTATAGCCAAACCCTGCGCATTGACCCCGCGCAAGATGTCATCGTTTCGTGGCTGCCGCTTTATCACGACATGGGCTTCATCGCCTGCTTCCTCATGCCCGTGTTGCTGCGCATTCCGCTTGTCAACATGTCGCCCTTCGATTGGGTGCGCGCGCCGTATAAACTGCATCAAGCCGTTGCGCAATACAAAGGCACGCTGACATGGCTGCCAAATTTCGCATACAACTTTTGTGCCCATAAAATTCGCGAGCGCAATCTTGAAGGTGTTGACCTCTCATCATGGCGCGCCATTATCAACTGCTCCGAGCCGGTGCATGTGGAGAGCCATGACCTCTTCCACGAAAAATTTGCGGCGTATGGATTGAAGAAGTCCGCGCTGCAAACTTGCTATGCCATGGCAGAGAACGTTTTTGCCGTGACTCAAAGTCCGCTGGATGGAAGTCCTGCCGTGGATGTGATCGACCGTGAGACCTTCATGACGCAGCGCCTCGCCGCCCCGCCCAAGCCTGACCAGTCCTCCATGCAGATGACTTCGTCCGGGCATC
>DAOTXI010000232.1:0-2821 GCA_034435475.1 Anaerolineales bacterium | reverse complement strand
GACAAAACCTGCGCCCGGTTCACCTGACCGCCCATGTGGATGCCCGCGTCCTGACCAGCTATGTCGCCGACGGGCTGATCGCCGCGACTGCAACCGGTTCCACTGCCTACGCCCTCGCCGCTGGCGGACCCATCCTGCCGCCGGAACTGCGGAATATTTTACTTGTGCCAATTGCCCCGCACCTTTCCGTAGACCGGGCGGTGGTTCTCTCGGAGGGTTCGTCCGTCAGCATCACTGTCAAAAGCGAGAATGCCGTGCTGAGCGTGGACGGACAGCCGCCGACTCCGCTCATGGAAGAGGATCATGTGGACGTTACCGCCGCCGATGTCACGACTCAGTTTGTCCGCTTTGGAGACCCGGGCTATTTCTATAAAAACATTACCATGCACATGAACGAAAACTCGTTAGGATTGCCGCGATGATCGAGACAAACCCCGCCTGTTACAACCATCCCTCAAGAGAGACCAGCCTGCGCTGCAAACGTTGTGAGCGCTATATCTGCACATCCTGCGCGGTCGGAACCCCCACCGGCTATATGTGCAAGGAATGTGTCAATGAACGCAAAAAGGTTTTTGACACAGCGGTCTGGTCCGACTATCTCATCGGTTTCGGGACGACCTTTGTCCTTTCGATGCTCGCCAGCGTGCTGGTCGGAATCGCCTCAATGTTCATCGGGTTTTACATTCTGTTCATTGGCGCGGGCGTGGCGGGCGGGGCAGGTGTGTTCATTGCCAATGCCGCCTTGCGCGTCACACAGAAGCGGCGTTCGCGTCCGCTCTTCATTGCCTGCGCAGCCGGGGTCGCGCTTGGCGCGTTACCGGTTGGCATTGGCATGGTTTTCTTTGGCGGCGGATTTTCGCTGATCGCCATTGTTCTTTATGCTGTGATCGTCACTCCAATCGTGTATTCCCGGCTTTCTGGAATTCAACTTACCCGATAACCCATGCTTACCGAACTTCATATCCAAAACTTCGCAATCATAGATAAACTCGATCTGCGCTTCGGTCCGGGACTCATCATCCTGACCGGCGAGACCGGCGCGGGCAAGTCCATCATCCTCGATGCCGTGGTGATGCTCATCGGCGGCAAGGCGGATACGACCTTTGTCCGCACAGATTCAGACGCCGCATTTGTCGAGGGTGTGTTCCAGCTCAAAGGTCCAGAACGCGAGGCGGTGCATGAAATCCTCAACCGCGAAGAGTTGATGGACGATCCCGATTATGTGGTGTTGATGCGCGAGGTCCGCAAAGAGGGGCGCAGTGTGGCGCGCATCAATGGGCGGACGGTGAATGTTGGACTGCTCAAAGAGATCGGCGCATTGTTGATCGATATCCACGGGCAGGCGGAACATCTCTCCCTGCTCGATCCGCGCGCGCATCTCGGCTTGCTTGACCGCTTTGCAGATGTCTCCAAACCGTTGAACGAATATCGCCAGACCTATCATTCCCTGCTTGCGCTTCGCAACGAATTGAACTCTCTTCGCAAAGCCCAGGCGGATGCAGACCGCCGCATCGAGATGCTGACCTATCAAGTGGAAGAGATCGAAGATGCGAAATTGAAAGTGGGCGAAGACGAAGAACTGAAGAAGGAACGCGACCGTCTTGCGAATGCTGAGTCGCTCGCGCAGAACGCGCAGGAAGCCCTGGCAATCCTTGAAGAAGGCTCGCCCGATACTCCCGCCGCAACCGACTTGATCGGTCAGGCGGCGCAGGCGTTGGCGGCATTGGCGAAGATAGATGCCGGGCAGGCGGAGTTATCGAATCAAGCCGAGGTCATGCTTGATACGCTCTCGGACATCATCCACGATTTGCGCGGTTATCTCGACGATATTGAGTTCAACCCGAAGCGCCTCGACGAAGTGGAGGAACGCCTCGACCTGATCCATTCGCTGACGCGCAAATACGGCGGCAGCATCCCCGCCGTCATCGCCTACGGTTCTGACTCGGCAAAACAACTCGAGACCATCACCGGCGCGGCGGACCGCATCAACGAGTTGGAAATGCAGGAAGCGAAACTCCTCGAAAAACTATCGAAGCAGGGAACGACTTTATCGGAGAAGCGCAAGTCTGCGGCGGAGAAAATGGGCAAGGGTATCGAGATCGAACTCGACGATCTGCGGATGGCGTCTGCCCAGTTTGGCACGGATTTCAAGACGAAGCCGGACCTGAATGGTGTGCCAGTCGCGGATGGAGCCCGCCTCGCCTTCGACCAGAATGGACTCGACCAGGTGGAGTTTCTGGTCGCCCCGAACCCCGGCGAAGGACTCAAGCCGCTGGCAAAGATCGCGTCCGGCGGCGAGACATCGCGCCTGATGCTCGGTTTAAAAAACGTCATGGCGCGCGCGGATGAAGTTCCCTCGCTGATCTTCGACGAGATTGATCAGGGCATCGGCGGGCGCGTGGGTATGGTGGTGGGACACAAACTTTGGAATCTTTCCCGCAGCCACCAGGTCTTCTGCGTGACGCATCTGCCGCAACTGGCTGTCTTCGGCGACCAGCATTATCAGGTGCAAAAACTTGTGGACAAGGGACGCACGCTTACGAGGGTCGAACCGCTCGAAGGCGAGGCGCGTTTGCTGGAACTCTCGCAAATGCTCGGCGAAGTGGGCGAAGGGACACTGCGCTCCGCGCATGAACTTTTGCAGACAGCAAGGCAGATGGTCAAGGAAGGCACGAAGAAATAAACGAACATCCCGATGATTTTCATCGGGATGTTCGTTTCCAGGCAAACGCGCATATGAGGCGGCTGAGGTGAACTCAGCAATCTCAATGTGCCGTTCACGACTTCGGCAATTTATCCGGTTATGGAACTGGTGTTACCG
>DAOTXI010000231.1:0-7242 GCA_034435475.1 Anaerolineales bacterium | reverse complement strand
GTGTGGATGAAGCCCTCGCCACAACCGGCGATGCCGATTACGAAGCCGTGCAGGGCATGACTCCCGCCGCGCAAGCCGCGTTGTTGATGAAGCGTTACATGCACGAGTATGAAGTCCCTGCCGATGGGTTTGCGGGGTTTGCGCTTGCGGCTCATGCGCACGGCGCGGGCAACAAGAAAGCCATGTTCCGCAAAGCCATCAAGCCTGAAGTGTATGCCAAAGCCGAAATGGTCAGCGACCCGCTCAATATGTTTGATATGGCTCCCAATGCGGATGGCGCTGCCGCGCTCGTTCTGACTCGCCGCGAGCTGCTCCCCACCAGTTTCAAGAATCCACTCGTGAAGATCGCTGGCTCGGCGGCGTCATCAGATACATTGGCGTTGCACGACCGCAAAGACATGTTGTTCTTCGACACGGCACAAATCTCCGCGGGCAAGGCGATGAAGCAGGTTGGTTTGACTCTCGATGGGATTGACTTCTTCGAGTATCACGATACGTTCAGCATTTTTGCCGCGCTGCAACTCGAAGCGGTTGGATTTGCGAATAAGGGAAGTGGATGGAAACTCGCTGCCGATGGTTCGATCGGTTTGAAGGGCAGTATTCCCTGCGCGACGATGGGCGGCATGAAAGCGCGCGGATTCCCCGGCGGGGCTGCGGGCGTGTATCAAGCCGTCGAAGCAGCGACCCAGTTACGAGGTCAGGCTGAGGCGTGCCAGATAGCAGACGCAAGGTTTGGGTTGATTCAATCGCTTGGGGGTCCCGCATCCACGGCAGTGAGTCACATCCTGCAAAGATTGGGTTGAAGAACAAATCACCCGGCAGCCTACTGAGTATCGCATAATTTGGTAAACAGAAATTTCGATTTTTCCTCGTACTTCTCAGAGAAAAGTTTACTTATTTATGAGACAAGCGATAAAACCGCCGGGTTCGAAATGACAAGATTATTTCTTCTTTTTCACCGCTGTTTTTTTCACAACCAGTTTCGCTGCCGCTTTTTTGACGGATTTCTTCGCCGTAACTTTTGGCTTGACGGTTGTCTTCGTGGCAGGCGTTTTCGCTTTGGCGGCAGGAGTTTTCTTCTTGGGCTTAACCGCTTTCGGTGAGACTTTCGTCTTCTTAACCGTCTTTACCCTGCCAGCCTTCTTCGCCTTTACTTCTTTTCTCTTTCCACTTTCCACTTTCTTGGTCTTACTCTCTTCAACCTTCACAACCTCATCCCCCACTCCAAACCTCCTCCCCCACTCATCATGCATGGACGGAATGCCCGCGCCGTTCAATTGATCGCAAATTTCGCCCCATTCCTTGTCGTACACGAAGCGAAACTCCATGAAGGCGTGACATTGATAGGCGCCCAACTCCACGTACATGCCGTTCTTCCAAATCTCTTCACAGGAACGGATGTATTCCAACTGCGAGGCGTAATCTTTGAAGATGTCGTATCCTTTGCGGGGCAGGCCGAGTCCTTCGGCGAGCGCGCGGCGGACGAGTTTGCCGGATGATTTATCCAATGCGGGAGCGGAGGTTTTGATCCAGCCTTTGGTGTCGCCGTATTTGTTGTGATAGATAATGAGTCCGCGTTCCTCGCCGCTGCGGTTGGAGTAGGCGAAGACGTTTTCATCGAGTCCGCTGTAGGGTTTTTGAAGGTCGAAGAGCAGAAAATTCTCCACGTCGGCGAACAGGAAGCGGCGGTGAAGAAGCGGGAAGATGCGCCAGTCATGAGCCTGGATCAAGCCATCGTCCGGAGACTCATCCCATTTTGGTCGGCGGAATTCCATCCCATATTTTTCGGCGAAGCCTTCGACCTGTCCATGACCGAACATGGGCAAGCCGGGCAGCGTTGCAAGAACGGTGCAGACGCCGAAATATTTATCACCCTTGCCGAACTGTTCGACGGCGGTCTTTTCGTCCGGGTTGTTCATGAAGTTGACGTAACGCTTGAGGATTTGCGGATCGAACTCGAGCGTGTTCTTGATCGCCATGCGGTACTTGGCATTGTCCTCGTCGCGCAGCATGTGCATGAAGGCAGAGTTATATACGCGGTGCATCCCCAGCGTGCGGACGAAGTATCCTTCCAACAGCCAGAAGGCTTCGGCAAGCAGGAGCGTATCGGGCGCTTCGACGGCAACACGGTCGACCACTTCGCGCCAAAATTCGACCGGTATTTTGTCATCGAACTCGGCTTTGGTCATGCCAAATTGCGAGCGTGAGGGGATCGCTCCGCCCGCGCCCGGCTCGGGGAACCACAAACGCTGGATATGTTTTTTGGCAAGCGTCATCGCCGCATCGAAGCGGATGATCGGGAAATTCCGCGCCACATGCAGAATGGTTTGAATCACCGCCTCGCGGACTTCGGGTTTGCTGTAATCGAGTTGGGCGGTATCGTTCCAGGGGAAGGAGGTGCCGTCGTTGCCATGATAGATGTAGCGCAGGTCGCCGGTTTGCAGATCGCGGCGTTGAAAGGCAACGGCGGCGTCGGTCTTATCGTAGTAGTGATCTTCGAGATAGATTCCCACGCGCAGGTCGTCGGAAAGATTCTCGGAACGGAACGAGTAGGAAGGATAGGGCGGGAACGGAAGCGACAGAAACCAGTCGGGGTGTTCGACCACCCACTTTGAATCGATCCCCATGTGATTCGGAACCATATCCGCGGAGAGGCGCACGCCCCTGCCCCATGCCCGGCTGCGGAGATTTTCCAACGCTTCCCATCCGCCCAGGTCGGCGGCGATGTCGTAGGAATAAAGCGAATACGCCGAAGCGACCGCATCCTCCTGCCCCATGCGTTGTTTGATGCGCTGCGAGGCGCGGCTGCGTTCCCACAGACCGATCAGCCACAAGCCGGTGAATCCGCGCGAGGCGAGCAGGTCCAACTCCTCGTCGGGGATCTGGTCGAGGGAGGAAATTTCGCGGTTGTATTTTTTCGATAACTGGTCGAGCCAGACGTAGGTATTCTTGGCGATCACAACGACGCGCGGCATCCAATCCAGGTCGGGACTGTATCGCTCATATTCGGCATATTCCTGCCCCTTGAATGTGGGGATGGGAAGCTCCGCCTCGGTTGAATCAACGGGTCCGCGCCTGCGGATGACATCTTCGCGCAAAAAGTCCATTGCGCGCAACATGCGGGTGGAAAATTCCGGTCCGAGCAAACGCCCCCAACGCTCCAGAATGTAATTCAACTGTCCTTCAAGCGAGTCGGGCGACGCTTCGATGGGACCATATAGAATCTCCGCCAGGGTTTCTGCCTTCCCCGTCCCCCCGCCCAAACCGGATTGATTGGAGAAAAATTCCAGCAGGCGGGTTGTAAATTCTTTGAACGCGGAGCCGTTCATCACCGAGACGTCGAACAAATCCATGTACGGATTCAATGCCGGGTTGCGATTGGCAATATCAATCAACAGCATCTCTTCGATTGCCGCTGCGCGCACGCCGTAGCCCATCTCGCCGAGGTTGGCGATCTTCGTCGCAAGGTACATGCCTGCCGACATCTCACCGCGAAAGACGGCCGTGGGCGGGAATTCTTCGGTTAATTTGGTCAGGGTCAGGTCGTACTTCGAGCCGAGTGTTGATTGAAGCAGCCCCATGGCGCGCGCCATCACGCCGGTATAGCGGCTGTAATATTGCCGAAGCAGGATGTGATAGGCTTCATTGATCAGGGAAATAGTGTAAAGGTCCGAAGGGGAAACCGCGCTGGAACGCACCGCGCTCATCTGCGCCGCAAATGCCCGGGCAGAGGAAAGGTCGGTAAAAACAACGCGCCCATCCGGGCGGAAAAATTCACGTGAAAAATTATATTTCAACCGGGCGGCGCGGGAGGTAAGCATATCAACAATGATAACCGATTATCAAAGAATTCGAGTAAAATTTCGCTCAACATCATGAACGCATCACTGGTACAAGTCATCCTTTTGTTATTGCTCGGCGCGGCCTACCTGCCGGTCGTTTTTTTTGCCATTCAACGGCGGGATGAAGGTCAGGGCGCCGCCACCTGGCTGGTGGTCTTATATGCCCTGCTTGCCATGGTCATCAACTTTACCGAGGCCGTCTGGCAGAGCGCCGAAGACCCCTTTCTTCTCCAGGAAGTTCAAACCTATATCTCCTTCTCGCTTGCGGTCATTTTGATGCTCACCCTTCAAGTTTTCGTGAAGAGCGAAGTCTGGTGGGCGTGGCTTGTATACTTCGGCGTTTGGGCGCTCGGGCTGGCGCTCATCCTCACCAACGCCCTCAACCTGCCCGACACGCTTTGGACGAACGGCGAACTGATTCTGTACCGTTCGCGCCTCGGAACCGCATGGACCATTCTCGGCTGGATCGCCCTGTCCATTGCCACGATCATCAACCTCGCGAATGCTCAAAGACAAAGCCGTCAGCCATTATTGCGCGGACGTCTCGCCTATTGGTGGGCGCCCGTCTTCCTTACCCTCGTCAGCGACATTCTCCTTTTTTCCGCTTTACTAACAGCCGGTCAACCCCTGCGCTGGCTGGTCGCCGTCGGCATGGCATATGTGGTCGGCACTCACTACGTCCCCGACCTGAAAGCCATCACCCGGCGCGTTTCCATCTACGTCATCAGCACCCTTGCCATCGTCGGGTTTTATGTCGCGGGCTTTCTTATTGTGCAGGCATTGTTCGGAGCGAATCAAAATTTCAATCCGCTTCTGGCGGGAGCCGTCGTCGCCCTGCTCATCGCGCTGATCTTTACGCCCCTCAACGCCCTCGTCTCGCGCGCCATCACCACATGGATGAAAGGTGATCAGTACGACGCCAGCCTGACCATTCATCAATACAGCGAAAGCATCAGCAACATTCTCGAAATGGACCGCCTCTCCAGCGTCGCCATCGGCATCATGCTCGAAGCCATGCAGATCGACCGCGGCTTCCTCTTCCTTGTGGACGGCGAACGCCAGGCAGACGGACACAGAACGTATAAGATCCGCTCCGCCCGCAGCCCGGAGGAACGCCAGCTGGTTGCCGCAGAATTGGATGAAGACGGGATCATCGCCTCGTACTTTATTCGGGAACAAAAACCGCTTCTTCAATATGACCTGGACCTACATCCGGCGTTTCGAGCCGCATCCACCCCCGAGCGGAGTTGGTTCAACGACCTGCGCTGTGAAGTGTACATTCCCATCTTTGCCAAGAAACAATGGATCGGTATGCTTGCCTTCGGCTCGAAGTTGAGCGGCAACCGTTATTCGCGCCAGGACCTTTCCGTCCTGAGCGCTCACGCCAACCAGACCGCCGTCGCCCTCGAAAACGCCCGCCTGGTAGACAATCTCATGCGCCTCAACCAGGAACTGCGACAGGCGCGCCGCACGCTCGAAAAGAACAACCAGGAACTCCAGCGCATAGACCAGGCGAAATCCGATTTCATCAGCATCGCCTCGCATGAATTGCGCACGCCGTTGACGGTCATCAAAGGCTACACCGAAATGCTGATCGAGGACCCCAAACTGGAAAAAGGGCAAAAGACCATGATGAAGGGCATCCACGACGGGACGATGCGCCTGCACGAAGTCATGGACTCGATGTTCGACATCGCCCAACTCGACGCGCGTTCCCTCATCCCCCACCTCCAGCCCGTGGACCTTGCCACCCTCATCCGCGATGTCTGCATCGAACATGGCAAGGTCATCCGCAGCCGCGAACAATACCTGACGGTTAAACTTCCATCCCTGCCGCTCGTCAAAGCCGACTCACATCTGTTGCGGAAGATGTTCCATCATCTCATCCGCAATGCGATCAAATTCACACCCAACAATGGCTGGATCACCATCACCGGCAAGCACATCCCCGCCATCGTCAACCTGCCGAACGGCGGCGTCGAAGTCACCGTCGCCGATACCGGCGTGGGCGTGGACCCGAACCTGCGCGAGATGATCTTCACCAAGTTCTACCAGCCCGGCGAATTGGGCAAACACAGCACCAGCAAATCGCTCTTCAAAGGCGGCGGCGCAGGCTTGGGTCTGGCCTTATCCAAAGGCATCGTCGAGGCGCATGGCGGAAGAATCTGGGTCGAAAGCCCCGGCTACGACGAAGTCAACTTCCCCGGCAGCCAGTTCCACGTCATCCTGCCGCTAACGAAACTCGAAGCAGGGGAAACGCAAAAGACTGGCGAAGCGGTAAATTTTGAAAATGGAAAATCCGCCACGCCTGCCATAAATAAGTGACTCACCTTACGCAGTTTATCCTTTTCCATGTCACCCTGAGCGATAGCGAAGGGTCTCTTAGACAGTCGTAGAGATTCTCACCGGCACTGCATCCGCAGCGCGGTGCATGTGTCGCTTCGCTCAGAATGACATCGCGTAAGGTGAGTAAGTGACTGACCTTACGCAGTTTCCTCGTAGAGCGACATTCATGTCGCTCTGAAAACGCGAGATAAATCTCGCGCTACCGCGTAAGGTGAGTAAGTGGGTCTCAATAAACGCAGGACGAGAGCCGCAGGCATTCTTCCTGACGGCTCTCGTTTCACTTACCCCCCGTTATGGCGCAACGTACATGGACGTGAACGGCGCGCTCAAACCGCAGACGGAGATGTTGTCGAAGTAGACAATCGTGCCGGGCTTTGCCGTATCGAATGGGATGAACTCCAGCCCGACGCCTCCGCCGGGCAATGGTTTGGGATCGGTGTAGCCGGAATTCTTTTGCCCGTCGAGCCAGACTTCGGTCCTGCCTTGGAACGTGCTTATCTCGATGGTGTGCCAGTTTTCAGCCTTGGCTCCCCGTCCGCTCGCCGCGCCGATATTCATCACAGGCAGGGTCAAGCGGCGGATGCCAATACCGTCGGTATCCACGACGATTTGATATCGAGAATTATTGATCTGTTGTCCCTCGATCTCGATGTTGTAATTCTCCAGCCAGTTGAATGAAATCAACCGCCGCCCGCTCACAAAAAACCGCACCCGCCACACGGCATCTCCAAAAGTCATGTTTTGCAGGCTGTGACCATGATGTTCCATGTTGTTGTTGCTCGCGACAAGGTTTCCTGGTTCTGCTGAAAATTCCTCTACCAGCCAGCCATTGGCGAAGTATTCGATTTCATTCCAGCCCTGCCCGGAACCGTCCTGAAAGTCTTCAATATAAAGCGGGGTTTCGCCGGGCACACATGCCTGGGAGGGAAGCAGACCGTTCGGGTCACGCTCGAGGGCAAATGTCAAATCATTGGGTCCGCGGGACAGGCTGAAGGTCTGCTCGGAGGTGAAGTAACCCTGAGCGGCAATCTCCACTGAACCATCAGGGGGATCA
>DAOTXI010000230.1:0-2027 GCA_034435475.1 Anaerolineales bacterium | reverse complement strand
GGCTGGGAGTTAACCGGCTACCCTGAAAAAGTTTTCCTGCGCGGCAAGTTGATCGTGGACGGGGATGAATGGAAAGGCAAGCGCGGTGGCGGGAAGTTTTTGAAGAGAAACGAAGGAATGGTTCTGTAAATCGACCGTCGACGTCAGACCACTGACCGCGGTCGACGGTCTGCCGTCCATTGTCCATCGTCACAATTCTTAGAGGTACCCGATGCCATCCAAAAAACCGATCATCCACTGCGATGCGCTCGTCGTCCATTGCATGGATTATCGCCTGCAAAAATTCATCCAGCCGTGGATCACAGTCCGCTTTGGGTACGACAACTTCGACATCATTTCGCTGGCAGGCAGTGTGCATGATTACGAAATGGTGTTGAAGTATGTGCAGTTGGCGGTGCAAATTCACACCATCGAAACCGTATGTCTCATCAACCACGAAGACTGCCGCGCCTACGGTCGAGATGGCACATATAAACGTCATAAACATGATCTGAAGGATGCCCGCTCAAAGATCAAAGCGCTCTTCCCACATTTGAACGTGGAGACCTTTTACCTGCATCTTGACGGAACCTTCGAACCCATTTCATAGCATGGCCGTACAGCAAACTTCAGTTTGCGCTTTGCATGGGAACAAATTGAAGCTTGCAGTACTGCGCAAAATCTTTGCGATTGGCATAGATTTCACGGAATAATATGATAACAGGAGACTTTCATGACCCACAAATGCGAAGCCATCGTCGTCCATTGCATGGATTATCGTTTGCAGTCCTACATCAACCAATGGCTTGAAGCGAATCTTGGCAAAGGCAGTTACGACCGCGCCGTGATGGCGGGCGGCGTGTATGACGTGTACGATGTCATCCGTCAGGTGGATATTGCCGCACGCCTGCACGGCATTTCCAAAGTCATCCTCATCAACCACGAAGATTGCGGCATGTACGGTCCTGGCGGGACGGAGGAACGTCACGATGAAGACCTCGCCAAAGCCGAGGATAAAGTCCGCAGGCTGTTCCCCCACCTCGAAGTGGATACATACTATTTGAAACTGGATGGCACGTTTGAAAAGAATTCGTAAACACGAAAGGGAACATCTCTGAAACGGATAGCGTCCTTTTGCAATCATTGCATGAAAAGATGAAATCGATTGCCTGTTTGGAGATGTTATGAATACAAAAATCGCCCTGCCGCTCTTTGCGCTTGCCCTTGCTTCCCTCGCCTGTCAGACCCTATTCCCTGAACCCGTCCCGCCCCGCGATGGGACGGTCATCAAAGGCTGTGCCGACGTCTTCAAATCCATTCGTGAACTCCAGCCAGTCGAACCGCCGCAGGGATTGCAAGAAACCGGCGTCAAACAAGGGGATGAGTTCGACGTCAATGAATATTTCACCGTCCTGCCGAACCTCTCCATGCAGGATGGTTACACCCTCGATTATGTTTTCTACGGCGATTCACTGGGAGGTTTCCCAGTCCTTGCCGCGCGCCCCACAAACCTGCCTCCTTTTGGCACGCGGGAAGACATTCCGGAAGAAGACCTGGAAAAATATTGGAAATACCTCGAAGTGCGGGATACCGAACAGGGTTATTTCGAATTCATCGCCCTAACCAGCACAGCAGGACAGTTCTACCTCGTCTGGCATGCCAATTACTACGACTCTGAGATCGTCTGCGACCAAGCCGCCGTGGATGTTATTGTTGTTGATAGGCAGACTGGCAATTTCGGCATGGAATTTGATCGAAATCAGATGAAACAGATCCGCGCGATGCAGAATATCGAACCGCTGGTCAGGTTGACCGGCACCACCGCCATCGTCGAAGTCCTCACCTTCACCAAGTGGGGCGGATTCTTCCGCAAGACCTACACCATCAGCCGCACTTTCCCGCATGAAATCATGGATTTGCAGGAGGAAAACCTCGTCCCGTACGATTGCGGGATATTGTTCTAAAAATAGACTTCGAAGGTCTGTCAGACCTCCGAAGTCTTAATGTGCTAAAATACCGCCCGTCATGACCAAAGGACGCCTTGGGGG
>DAOTXI010000229.1:0-2313 GCA_034435475.1 Anaerolineales bacterium | reverse complement strand
GGCGCGGATGTCTCTTGCTTCGGGAGAGGAATCCATCAGGTCGTAGAAGCGGTCCACGAGAGCGCGGACGCCGGTCTCGCCGCCGAGAAGTTCGTAGAGGGATTGGGTTTCAGGCATGGGTGAAATTCTACCTTACCAAACATGTATAATAGACTCATCAACGACAGGAGAATAAAATGAACAAGGATAACGAAGCGGTGATCCTTTCAGCAGTCCGCACGCCGATCGGAAAATTTCAAGGTGCGTTGAGTAACATCCCCGCAACGAAACTGGGCGCAATCGCCATCGAAGAAGCGGTCAAACGCGCGGGCATAGACGCGGAGGATGTCGAGGAAGTCTTGATGGGTAACGTTGTTGCTGCAGGGCTGGGGCAGGCTCCGGCACGGCAATCGTTAATTTTTAGCGGAGTTCCCGCCACCGTCAGCGCGACGACGGTCAACAAAGTCTGTGGCTCGGGTTTGAAAGCGGCGATGATGTCGGCGCAAGCCATTCGCGCGGGCGATGGCGACCTGTTCATCGCAGGCGGCTTCGAGTCGATGAGCCGCGCGCCGTATCTCGTCAGCGGGCGGATGGGCGAGTTGAAATTCGGCAACACGCAAATGACCGATGCCCTGCTCAACGACGGCTTGTGGGATCCGTTCGAGAATTGGGGCATGGGCAATGCCGCAGAATTTATCGCGGATGAATACGAAGTGACCCGCGCCGCAATGGATGAATTCGCGCTTCGCTCTCATACGCGGGCGGTGGCGGCTCAAGAGGCGGGGAAGTTTACGCCGGAAATTGTTCCCGTCCAAATTCCGGGGCGCAAAGGCGAGGTGACCGTTTTCAGCGCGGATGAAGGGCCGCGCAAGGACACGTCGCTGGAGTCGCTCGCCAAACTCAAACCCGTCTTCAAAGCGGACGGTAAAGTGACGGCGGGCAACGCCTCGTCCATGAACGACGGCGCGGCGGCTGTGGTAATTGCTTCGGGCGCTTATGCCGAAAAGAAAAATCTCAAGCCGATGGCGCGGATCGTGGGTTATGCCCAGGCAGCGCTTGAACCAAAATATCTCTTCGCCGCGCCCGCTCATGCGATTCCGAAACTGCTCAAAAAGATCGGATGGGACTTGAGAGATGTGGACCTGTTCGAGGTCAACGAGGCCTTTGCGGCTCAAGTGTTGGCGGATGGCTACGCCCTCGCCGACCAGGGCTGGGACTGGGACAAGGTCAACGTGAACGGCGGGGCAATTGCGCTCGGTCACCCACTCGGAGCCAGTGGCGCGCGCGTGTTGACCACCCTGCTTTATGCATTGAAAGACCGCGGGCTGAAACGGGGTATCGCGTCGTTGTGCCTAGGCGGCGGTGAAGCGGTTGCGATGGCGGTGGAGCTGGAAGGTTAAAACGTTGGAATGTTTGAAGGTTTGAATGTGATTATGTTCAAACCTTCTTTATTTTCAGGAGTCAAACACATGGACACAAAAGAACGGAATGAAAAGCTCGAACTATACGGACGTGGATACGATCTACTGAAAGCGGCGCTGGCAGAAGTTCCGCAAGAGGCGATGCTTTTCAAGCCGGAGCCAAAAGAGTGGAGTGTGCATGAGGTCGTCATCCACATCGCGGACAGTGAATCCAATGCGGCGTTACGCGCCCGCAAATTGATCGTTGAGCCGGGTGGGAGCATCATGCCGTACGACCAGCCATTATGGGCAGATGTGCTGAAATACCATGAACACAGTTTTGAAGATGCGCTCGAAGTAACACGCTTGGCACGCAAAACCACCTACGAGTTATTGAAGCGCATCCCTGAAATTGTCTTTGACACGCATTGGATCAAACACCCGGAATACCCCGAACCTTATACCTTTGATAAATGGATCAATATTTACTCGGCGCATATTCCGGGGCATGTTGAGCAAATTCAAAACAACATGATTGCGTGGAAGAAATCGGGCAAGTAGACAGGTAAACAAGTAGCTAAGGAAACAAGCGGACACTTGTCTACTTGTTTTCCTTGTGTACTGACATCAAGGAGAACACATGACAATCAAAAACATTTTCATCATCGGCGCAGGGACCATGGGCAATGGGATCGCTCAAGTGGCGGCGACGTCGGGATATCAAGTCACCTGCATGGACGTAATGCCCGCCGCGTTGGAAAAAGCCAAAGCGACCATCGCCAAATCCACGGCGAAACTAATGGTGAAGGGAACGCTCACAGCGGAGCAAAAGGCAGCCGCAGACGGGATTCAGTTCACGTCCACGATGGAGGCGATGAATGAGGCAGATTTCGTCATCGAAGCGGCGACGGAAAATCCGGAGTTGAAATTCAAG
>DAOTXI010000228.1:0-2421 GCA_034435475.1 Anaerolineales bacterium | reverse complement strand
CATCCCTCATTGATGTTTGGGCTGGCGCTGACTTTCAGGAACGCGAAGCCTGGGATTTGATGGGCATCAAGTTCGCCGGTCACCCCGACCTGCGCCGCATTCTGATGTGGGAAGGCTTCGAAGGTCATCCGCTGCGCAAGGATTACAAGGAAGCCTTTTTTGAAGAAGAAGTGAAACCCTTCAAGAGCCGCTGGCCCGAAGGTAATCATACTTACGCCGAGTTCAAGAATCCATTCCGCGATAACGTCAAACTGCCCGAAGGCTTCAGTCTTGATGACTATCAGCCGCAGACCGAAGATCAACTGTACTTCTCGCTCGAAAAATCAAGCATCAAGCACACACATGACGAGCACATGGGAACCGACCACATGGTTGTCAATATGGGCCCGCATCATCCGTCCACACATGGCGTTTTGCGCGTGGCAGTGGAATTGAATGGTGAGACCATTACCAGCCTCAAACCAGTGATGGGCTATCTGCATCGCAACCACGACAAGATCGGCGAGCGCAACACCTACCTCCAGATTATGCCGTACACCGACCGCCTCGATTACTTCAACTCGATGGCAAATAACTTTGGCTATGCAGTGACCGTTGAAAAACTGATGAAGATCCCCGTCGCCGAACGCGCCGAGTACATCCGCGTCATCATGGCGGAATTGAGCCGTATTCAGAATCACCTCATCTTCATCGGCATGCTCATCAACGACCTCGGCTCGATGTACACTCCGTCGTTGTACGCCTTTGAAGAACGCGAACTGATCCTCGACATTTTCGAAGCCGTCTCCGGCGCGCGCATGATGTGCAACTACTTCCGCTTTGGCGGCGTAGTGCGCGATATTCCCGAAGATGTCATGCAGAAGATCAAGGACCTGGTCCACGACCGCTTGCCTGCTAAGACCGATGAAATGGAACGCTTCCTCAATGAGAACGAAGTATTGGTTGCCCGCCTCAAGGGCGTGCATGTCCTCAATGCGGAAGAAGCCATTCGCCACTCGGTGACGGGACCTTGTCTCCGCGCTGCGGGTGTGCCATACGACCTGCGCCGCGCCGACCCGTACTCCGTCTATGACCGCTTCGACTTTGATGTGGCAGTGCGCTATAACGGCGACATGTACGATAACTACCTGATCCGCTTCGATGAAATTCGCCAGTCGCTGCGAATACTGGAACAGGCTCTTAAACAAATTCCCGGCGGGCCGATTAACTCGCAGAAACCGCAGTATCAGGTGCGGGTCCCGGCAGGAGAGGCGTACGGTCGCGTTGAATCCCCGAAGGGCGAACTCGGCTACTATCTCGTCTCGAACGGCAAGCCGAATCCCTACCGCTACCACGTCCGCGCCCCTTCGTTCGTCAACCTCACCGCCGTCGAAACGATGTGCAAAGGCGTAAAGATCGCCGACTTCGTTGCCCTGCTTGCGATGCTCGATATCGTGATGGGTGAAGTGGATAGATAAATCGGTGTCAGGTACCAGGTCTCAGGTGTCAGGTTGACTGATGCGAAAGAGAGCCTGCCGCCTGAAACGTGACACAGGAGATCACACCTATGTATGGAAAAGGCATTATCAAAGGGTTGAGCGTCACCCTCAAACGCTTTGCAGATACCTATCTCGATGATATTTCATGGTGGATGCGGGGTAAGAAACGTTATTTCACGACTGAAGGCGTGGCGCATCGTTCCTCAAAAAATACGCGCGGCATTTTCACCGTGCAATACCCGGAAGAGCAATTGATCCAGCCGGAGGAATTCCGCTTCGTGCCGTTCCTTGTCTACAACGAAGGTGCGGATGGCAAAAAGGAACCGCGTTGCACTTCCTGCGGCATCTGCGCCAAGGTCTGTCCGCCGCAGTGCATTTGGATCGTGCGCACCAACGACCCGAACACCGGCAAACCCGTGCCTGAGCCAAAAGATTTCTATATTGACATGGACATTTGCATGAACTGCGGTTTCTGCGCGGAATATTGCCCCTTCGACGCCATCAAAATGGACCACGACTTCGTCATCGCTTCCTACAGCCGCAATGTGTACGACCTTGAAAAACTGCTGAAACCCGCTTCATACTATGCGTAGATCCGCCCGCTGAATTATCAAAAAGAAGAAGACGCCCGCAAGGCAAAGGAAGCAGCGAAAGCGGCAAAGGCGGAAGCCGCGGCACCGGCGGCGTAGTGTTGTAGCGCCCGCGAACATAGTAGACAAGTAAACAAGGAGACGGATAGCCGGGCAACTTGTGTGCTTGTCTACTTGTGCAACTTTTACCAGTAAATACCAAGGAACCCCATGACCCCAACAAAAGAAGCCATTCTCAAAGCCCTCGGCACGGTTCAAGAACCAGACCTCGGGCAGGACCTTGTGACCCTGAACATGATCCGCAATTTGGAAGTTTCAGGGGATAAAGTTACTTTTACCGTTATGCTCACCAC
>DAOTXI010000227.1:0-1848 GCA_034435475.1 Anaerolineales bacterium | reverse complement strand
CCTAAAACCTGATACCTGGAACCTGGCACCTGGAACCTGACACCTGCGGAGCAAAAATGTTCAAAAAAGTTCTGGTAGCAAACCGCGGCGAGATCGCAGTCCGAATCCTGCGCGCCTGCCGCGAACTCGGTCTGGAAACCGTCGCCGTCTTTTCGGAGGCGGATCGCAACGCGCTTCACGTCCGTTACGCCGACGAAGCCTTTCTGCTCGGTCCGGCGCCCTCGCGCGAATCCTACCTTCGCGCCGATAAAATTCTCGACATTGCCAAACGCTCCGGCGCGGATGCGATCCATCCCGGCTACGGTTTTCTTGCCGAACGCGAAGACTTCGCCGCCAAATGCGCCGACCTGAACATCGCCTTTATCGGACCCAAACCCTCCTCCATTGCCGCAATGGGAGATAAAGGCAAAGCCCGCGCCACGGTCATCAAAGCCGGCGTGCCTGTTGTGCCGGGTACGGAGGATGTCGGCAACATGACCGATGACGACCTCCTGAACATCGCCCCGTCCATCGGCTTTCCGCTTCTCATCAAGGCGACAGCGGGGGGCGGCGGAAAAGGCATGAGAGAAGTCCGAAGCCTGGACGAGATGCCAGCCCTGCTCCAGTCCGCAAGGCGCGAGGCGGAATCCGCGTTTGGGGATGGGAATGTCTATCTCGAAAAACTGGTCGAAGGGGCGCGGCACATCGAATTCCAGATCATCGCCGACTCGCAAGGGAATGTAATTCATCTTGGCGAGCGCGAATGTTCAATTCAACGGCGTCACCAAAAACTGGTCGAAGAAGCGCCGTCGCCATTTCTCGACGATGAACTGCGCGAGAAGATGGGCAGCGTTGCCGTCAAAGCCGCGCAGGCGGTGGATTATGTCAATGCAGGAACCATCGAATTCCTGGTGGATAAAGACCGCAATTTTTACTTTCTCGAAATGAACACCCGCCTGCAAGTGGAGCATCCCGTCACGGAACTTGTCACCGGCATAGACATCGTCGCCGAGCAATTACGCATCGCGCGCGGACGCCCCCTGAGCTACACACAGGAACAGGTGAAGTTCAACGGTCACGCCATCGAATGCCGCGTCAACGCCGAAGACCCGTTCAATAACTTCATCCCATCCACCGGCAGAATCACACACAGCATCCTGCCGACCGGCCCCGGCATCCGCGTGGATACGGGCGTCTTCCCCGGTTTCGAAATTACGCCATACTACGACCCAATGATCGCCAAGTTGATCGTATGGGGCGAGACTCGCGCCCAGGCAATCCTGAGAATGCGCCGCGCCCTGGAGGAATATCGCATTGTAGGCGTGCGCACCAACATCCCCTTCCACCAAACGCTGATGGATTCGCACCGCTTCATGGGCGGGCAGTTCGACACGCGCTTTGTGGAAGAACGGTTTTCCATGGAAAGCGTCTCCGACTACGGCGAAGCCCACACGGAAATTGCCGCAATCCTTGCCACCCTGGTCGCGCACAAAGAAACCGAACGTTCGGCGCAGATCATGCGCGGAAATGAACGCGACACCAGCAACTGGAAGTGGGTCGGGCGCTGGGAAAGAATGCATCGTTAGGCTGGTGATTGATAATTGGTGATTGGTAGCCGAGTAGTGGCGCATGATTATCGCGCCGCACATCGAGACCAGATTGAGGCAGACGCATGAAATATGTGACAACAATAGAAGGCAAGGAATACGAGATTGAGATCGTGGATGAGCATCATGTCCGCATCGGTGACCGCCTGTTGGCAGTGAATTTCGAGTCGATCAGCGGACAGCCCGTTTACTCTCTGATTCTCGATGGAAAATCCTTTGAGTCTTATGTGTATCCGGGGGAGGAGGATTGGCAGGTTTTACT
>DAOTXI010000226.1:0-12676 GCA_034435475.1 Anaerolineales bacterium | reverse complement strand
CCTGCTAACCGGAGCGCAAAGGGGCGCGGGAATTTACGTCGGCTTCGCCCTTCTGGCGACACTCCTTAACAAACCCCTGATGATATACGCTGTCGGCGTGGGACCTCTATTCTCTGATGTGGGAAAACATTACACCCGCCTCGCATTTGAGCAGGCACATGGCATTACAGTACGAGATAGCGAGTCGAAGGAGATACTTGCTTCGCTGGGCATCCCGCCTGAAAATGTTCACGTCACCGCCGACCCTGTCTGGCGCTTCCCGGATATATCCCTTGAACTCAGTAAAAGCCTTGTTCCGCCGGTAGGATTAAACGCCTCTTCCCCCCTTTTGGGCGTTTCCGTGCGCCCGTGGACCAATCCTGACGCTGAAGATGACTGGGAGACTGAAGTTGCCCGCGCTTTGGATGGTTTTATCGAACAGTATCAGGGGACTGTATTGTTCATCCCCTTCCATAAAAGCGATGGCTCTGTAGACGACCATGCCCAATCCGAAAAGATTCGCGGGTTAATGAAATATGCCGACTCTGCTCATGTCCTTGATGCCGACATCAGCCTTGAGAAAAAGATCAGCCTCCTGCGCCGATGCAACCTGACTCTGGGAATGCGGCTTCATGCAAACATCCTTGCCATGCGCTACGGCATCCCTGCGGTCGGGCTGGCATACGACCCCAAGGTTGCAAATTTATTCAATGAGGTCGGCAAACCCGGCTATTCGCTGGACCTGCGCCTGATCGGCGCGGAAACCCTGCTGTTCGTCTTGGGGCAGGCGTATAAGGAAAGGGTTGCCCTGCGCGCGTTTTACGAACAATGCGCTGAATCTATGCGCGCCAAAGCCGGTGAAAATGCGTCGCGGGCGGCGCGTTTGACCCGGACAATGGACCAGGTTTCAAGTCATTCGCTTCCAGCAGATACCTTTCAGTGGGTGAAATCTCTGCTGCGCGATCATACACTTCATGCCAGTGAGCAATTCATATCCCTTAATCAACAGATCACCGAGCAACAGGCGCAAATTAATTTCCTAAGCGCTCACCTCAATGGTTTGAAGAGATCATTCTCTTGGAAAGTCACTCTTCCGCTTCGATTTCTAAGGATGTTTTTTCAAAATCCGTCGGGGTCTCTCCTCCGCTTGGCAGGGTATGTATGGGCGCATTTCCCACTTTCGCTCCGGGAAAAATACAGGCGCTTGAAGCGGAGCGCAACCGTCTTTATTCAAAAGATGAGAGGACTGAACCCAGACCTGACTTGGGAAGAATTTCAATCTCAAATCCTCTCATCGTGCGGCGATTACAAGGGAGTGTTTATCTTATACGCGACCATTGATTGGAATTTTCCGTTCGCGCAACGTCCAAAGCCCCTTTCTCTGGCATTGGCAAACCTTGGTTATCTTGTCATCTATCATACACCCAACCATACTGATCGCGTTTACGACGTCCGGAAGGTTGCGCAGAATGTGTGGGTTACAAGCTCGGACATGACAAGGTTGGAGGCGCAGGGAGCGGTCCATGCCGTTTACAGTACCTCGCTGACCACCCCGCCCGACATGTTAAGGAGTAAACGAAAACAAGGGCAGGTCCTGGTTTATGAATACATAGATCATGTCAGTCCCATGATCAGCGGCGGAGACGAAAACATCCGAAATCTTTTGGGATTAAAAGAATATGCCTTTGAGGGCGGCGTTGATTTTATTGTCGCTTCCGCGCGCCAATTGGAGCAGGAATCTTTAAAGGCGGTGGGGCGGGAAAAGGTCATTTATGTTCCGAATGGCGTGGACGTCCAGCATTACCGCAACCCGGCGCATCAAACCACAAAATTGCCGGATCGCCTGACCGCCTTTCGGCAATCCCACCGGACCCTGGTCGGTTACTTTGGAGCCATTGCCCCCTGGCTTTGGTATGAAATGATGGAGGAACTGGCGAAACTGCGCCCCGACTTGGGATTTGTTTTTATTGGTCCGGACTATAATAGCGGCGCGGATCATTTTCCGGATAGCCCAAACATGCTTTATTTGGGCGCAGTGGACTATGAAGCGCTGCCCGCCCATGCCCGGCTTTTCGACGTCTGTCTTATTCCGTTTGCTCCCGGTGAAATCGCGCGGACAACATCCCCCCTTAAACTGTTCGAGTATTTTGCGCTGGAGAAACCGATTGTAGTCACATCGTTCATGGATGAATGCGTGGCATACGATGAAGTCTTCTCTGGAGATTCGGCGCAGTCCATTTCGACGGCAATTGACGCCGCCGTGGCTGTCAAGGATGATCCCGCATACAAGGCCAGACTGGCATTTCTTGCCGAACAAAACGATTGGGAGGAACGGGCAAAATCGTATGAAGCCGTTTTCGTTCGTGCCAGAGAGATACAGTCTGGCGGCAATGCGCCGGATTTAACCACTGGCGGTTAGTTGTCCCGGCGACAGGATGACCCCTGTCTGCGCAACAAGGTTCTCATGGACTTGGATCGGACGATCCTGCTAAGTAGTTGGTCGAAAATAACTAGAATTCCGTCATTGCGAGCCACGCTCTTTGTGGCGAAGCAATCCCGGGAAACATGAGCAAGATTGCTTCGTCGGGAAGAGCACCCTCCTCGCAATGACGATGTTCTTTTTATATTTTAATTCGACCGACTACTTACATCATATCAGTTAATAAAAAATTGGAGTGTCATGATCGGATATTTCTTCAAACGGTTTGACAATCGCCGCCCCGGACTATTGGGCGATATTATTCAGAAATTCAATGTTTCCGAAAAATTTGTGCTTGAATACCAGCGCTTGAGACCCGATCTCGACTGGTCTATGAAAACCTGGGAAGAATTTCTGGATTCCTTGTCCTCTCTGGATCGGTTGCACATTTCTTTTGCCATGTCCACTGTTTTGCGCGGGCGCTATTCGTTTTCGCTGTTGAATGGATATTCATGCATCCGGACAAAAAAACGCTATCTGGATATTGGCACGGCATACGCGGGATTTTTGCGGGCGTACAAGGAACAGGGCTTCGAAGAGGCGATCGGTATCGAACTTCAGGAGCGCCTTGCAATCCTGGGGAGAGCCAATATTGACGATCTGGATAATACCCAGGTCATTGTTGGCGACTTTATTCAGAATGATTATTCGCATCTCGGCACGTTCGACGTTGTGACCTGCAACGACGTGATCGAACATGTTGACGATGCGATTGTTGCGATCCAAAAAATGTCAGGTATGGTTGCGGAGGGGGGGGCGCTGTGCATGGAGGTGCCGAACCGGGATTACATCAATTTTGTGGCATCAGACGGTCACTTTCAGATTTTTGGCATTACCCAGCTTGATCGGGATGACGCCGCATTGCATTATGAAGCCGTCCTGAAGGCTGACAGGAAGAATTATTTTTTTCAAATGGGTGAAATGTATGAGTTGGATTGGTACATCGAACAACTTTCCAGGAACGGTTTGAATGCCTTTATTGCCGATACGCACAAGACTGGCAGTCTCAAAGAAGTTCCAGAATTGGTTGCCGGATTGCAGCGGGCGTACGCAGAGTGGCGTCAGAATCTCAGCCCCCAACTGGACTCCTCGCTTGCGGCGAAACTGACCGACGCTGTGGAGTCTTACATCCAACGATTGGAACAGGATTTTTCAGGAATAAATGATGAACTTTCAAGAAAACGATTTGAGGATAAATACCTGCGTTCCTTCTGGACAATTCTTGCGATAAAGGGCGACACCCATATGAAGGGCGGTTTAGAATATTCGCGCCAGGATGAGTCCATTGCCGTCGAGAAATTGGAGGCGGAACTTCGCCACAAAGACGCGCAAATCGCTTTTCTTAATGAACAAATAGCCCAAATGAGAAATTCGTTTTATTGGAAAATTTCGCGCCCCCTTCGTTTCCTTGGAAGATTTGTGCGCAGTCCCCGGCGGGCATTTTATGAACTCCGGAATTTTTTGAAAACAAACATGAAGCGAAACAATTGAATGGCCGGACCCGGATTGAGTCACCGCATGGAGGACGATAATGAGCGATAAGGCGCACATTGTCAATTTTGTCGTTCCCACGTTCTTTGACATGAACGGCAACAATATGTTCTATGGTGGCGCGGAACGATATTTGCTCGAACTGACCCGGTTGGTGCGCGGCTTGGGCTATGACGCAAACGTTTATCAGTGCGCCAATTCTGAATGGGTGCGTTATTATCGTGATCTCCGGGTCACTGGAGTCAAGGCGCAAAATCCCGACGAGCTTAATCGTTATTTTCACGCGAATTTCAACAGCGGTTTTCTGACTGTTTACTTTGCCTTTTTTCTGGCCTCACCCTACTTCCATCAACCATCCATCGGTATCAGCCATGGGGTCTACTGGGACGAAGAGGTTTTTCAACATTTCCCGTATGGCCGAATAGCGCGGAAGGGGATTCTCTCCGCCATTTCACATCTCTCCACTTTTGTGTCCGTGGATACCAATACCATTAACTGGCTCCGGTCCGTTTATCTGGAACTGGCGGCTCGAGGCGTTTACATTCCAAATTTTGTCGACCTCAATCAGTTCCACCCCGCCTCCAACATGGATGGGATAAAGGGGGACAGGACGATTGTGCTGTACCCCAGGCGATTAAATCAGGTGCGCGGGTTTTGGCTGGCTCATGGTTTGGTTCCCGACATCCTGGAAAAATATGATAATGTGGAATTCCATTTTGTTGGTCGGGCGGATGTGCGTGAGGAACAGGCGGTCGGGCGGTTGCTGGACCGTTTTCCAGGGCGCGTCAAATGGTATTTCCTGCCACCGGAAAAAATGCACGAAGCATATCGGCAGGCGGATATTGTCTTGATACCGACCCTTCAAAGCGAGGGTACGTCTCTTTCCTGCCTTGAAGCATTGGCCTCAGGCAACGCTGTGATTGCAACGAATGTCGGGGGGCTGCCCAACCTGGTCCTGCCGGATTACAATGGATTGCTTGTCGAGCCGAATGTGGAACCTTTGCATGATGCGATTACGCGTCTCCTGGATAATCCAGATTTGCGTTCGCGGCTTGTTAAACGGGGTGTTGAAGTTGCCAGGTCCTTTGATATAGAAACATGGCGCCTGCGCTGGCGGGCGGTCTTGAAAAAATATCTTCCTGCACGGGAAACGCCTGTCCAGGAACAAGTTGTTGCGGTTTTTTACCCGCCCACTGGCCCGCTCAACTCTAGTCGTTTGTCCATGTTGGCCGGACAATTAGCCGAACAGGGCGTTGACGTTTACTGGGTGCATTCCTCCACGGAATTCCCGAAGGGTCATGAAAAGCTGCATATTGTGACTGGAGCGGACGATTTATACCTGGAGCGTCCCTGGGTGATCTTTGACGGGAATATGCCGCCGAATAATATTGCTCAATTTGATGACCCAATTGTTATTTGCGATGTTTCGGAAGGCTTTTCGGGGAACATAAACCAGGATGTTTTTCCCCGCATTGACTTTTTGATTTCAGGACATGAAAATATCTCTTTCGACTTGCAAAAGGCTCATTACGTTCCAGACGCCCGCTCGTTACGCGGAGTAATTCAGGAATACAATCAAGGGGATGCGAAACTGTAGCGACGACTTCAGTTGTCCCGCTAAATGGCGGCGAAAAATATCGTGTAGTCTGCGCTCTCCAGCGCAAACCCAACGGTAGAGAGCGCCAAATACGTGTATTCATGAAACGCTGACTCTGGGATGTTCATGACTTGAAATGAAAAATGATAAACGAAATGCGCCAACATCTTCGAGAAATGTACTATTATCATGGTTATTGGGGAATGTTGTCGCGCATATTGCGCGGATTCGGCGCTCATCTGCAGCATCGGATCAGGAAAAACCTGAAACGAAACCAGTTTCATGCCCGCATGGATGACTTGGTTTCAATGATTAATACGCACAATGGATTTATTGACTTTTTGCATTTTCCTGTGGGTTGGAATAATGTGATGTCTCAACGATACAAATACATATCCGCCCAAATGGCCGCCTTTTCCGGATGCTTGGCGTTATACGGGGGCAATTGGCGGGTTGACAAAACGCTGCTTGTTTATGACACGACAAACGAGGGTGTTTGCGTTTACGATGCGGCGGATAGGTTTGTTCAGGCGGGCGTATTGAAGGCGTTACGCGCGTCTGATGCGCCAAAATTGATTCGCATTCAATCCATAGACCCGCAAACCTCCCTGAATGACATACGCCATTTTTTGGACTCCGGGTTTAAAGTCGTATATGAATATATTGACCGGTTAACACCCGAAATTACGAGGGGACTATCGGGGGAAACGCTGGCCCGACATGACGCCATCCTTAAAGACGAGCGCATAGTGATTCTGGCGACTTCTGATAAATTACTTCAAGACGTGGGGCGATACAGGGGGAAGAATTATTTTTTAAGCACGAACGGAGTTGACCCGAAACATTGGAAACTGCATTCTCATATCGTGCCGCCCGATATGTTGAGCGTGATGAAAGCAGGCAAAATCATCCTTGGCTACCATGGCACATTGGCAAATTGGATTGATTATGATCTTCTGCGCCTTGACGCATATGACGGCAGGTTTGAAATTTTACTTATTGGGCTTGAACACGACGATTCCTTCCGGGCAAGCGGTTTGAACAACCACCCCAGGGTGCATTACCTTGGCGGTAAACCTTATTCGATATTGAATCAATACGTCGCTTTTTACGATATTGCCCTGTTGCCATTCGTGAAAAACGACCTTGCGGATACGGTTTCGCCCGTGAAAATATTTGAATATATGGCGGCGGGCAAGCCGATTGTTTCAACAAATTTGCTGGAATGTAGAAAATATCGAAGTTGCATCATAGCAGAAAAACAAGAAGCGTTTATTACAAGACTGGAAGACGCCATGGCCAAAAAAAATGATCGGGATTACCTGCTGACTTTAAGCGCTGAAGCAGACGAAAATTCATGGCGAAAAAAGGCGATGGACATTCTTGATCGGGTGGGCATTGATAATGGCGGGTGGAAATGATGGCAACTCCCGCCCCTTTTGTTTCGATCATCATCATTGTCTGGAATAATAAGGACCACCTTGCAGTCTGCCTTGGCGGGTTATTACGCCAAATCAAAAGCGACATTGAAATTATCCTTATAGATAACGGCTCTAAAGACGGGCTGGTCCTGGACGAATTACCTCCCAGCCCTGATGTGCCTGTGAGAATCGAGCGTTTCTCTTCCAACCTCGGCTTTGCCGTTGCCAATAATATTGGAGCGCGCCTCGCGCGCAGCGAATGGATCATCCTGCTCAATGCCGACGCCTACCCCGAACCGAACTGGCTCGAAAACCTTCTGCGCGCCGCGGAACAAAATCCCGAATACAATTTTTTTTCCTCCCGGCAAATCCAGTATCACAACCCATCACTATTGGATGGCGCCGGGGACGAATACCACACCAGCGGTCTGGCGTGGAGACGGTTTTACAATCATCCAATCGCCGACTATGGACTATCACAGGAGGAGGTTTTCGGCGCTTGCGCCGCCGCCGCCATGTATCGTAGGGAGGACTTCCTTAAAGCGGGCGGTTTCGACGAAGATTATTTCTCTTATTTTGAAGACGTCGACCTTAGTTTTCGCCTGCGATTGGCTGGTGGGCGGTGTCTTTATGTTCCCGATGCTGTCGTTCACCATGTCGGTTCTGCCAGTACTGGCAGACTCAGCGATTTCGTCGTTTATCACGGACACCGCAACCTGGTGTGGACCTTCATCAAGGATATGCCGGGAATACTTTTCTGGCTTTTTCTTCCCTTGCATGTTGCTATGAACATATTCTTTCTAATATCCTTCGCCCTGCGCGGAAAAGCGAACGCAATCTTTAGGGCAAAACGGGATGCGTTTCAAAAAATCCCCGTTATTTGGAAAAAGCGAAAGGATATTCAATCCCGGCGGACGATTTCATATTCATATATCCTCCCTTTCATGAAGAAAGGAATTCTCGATCCGTATTGGGCATCTCGTATGCGCGCGCGCAAAGGCTTGCCTGACCAATGAGCCCCTTCATCACTCTCTCCATCGTCAGCCACGGCGACGCGGATAAGATCGCGCGCCTGCTGGGCAGCATTCAAAAGCACGAACCTGACGCGCGCGCTCGGTTTCAATTGATTCTCACCGACAACATGAAAGACGAATTACCCGACCAGGATTCCTCGGGCTGGGCATCCCTTCGCATTCTGCGGAATGAACGCAGGCTGGGGTTTGCTGAGAATCACAACAACGCCTTCAGGCGCGCTCAGGGCGATTACTTCGTAATCCTCAACCCCGACCTGGTCTTTGAAAAACCAATTCTCGAACTTTTACTCTCAAGCCTGCATGACCACAAAGCGGATTTGATCGCCCCCCAGATCGTGGACGAGACCGGAGCCGTTCAAGACTCCTACCGCCCGCTTCCGACTCCCTTCGAGTTGATCCAGCGCCGTTTACCCGGTTACACCTTCAAGCCTTATCAGCCAGACGCAGGCGGCATCGTCCGCCCCGATTGGATCGCGGGCATGTTCTGGCTCATGCGTTCTGAAACCTATCGCCAATTGGGCGGCTTGGACGAAAAATTCTTCCTCTACTTCGAAGATGTGGATTTTTGCTCCCGCGCCCGTCTGGGTGGAAAGAGGATCATGGTGGACACCAGCATCCAGGTCCGGCATGATGCGCAGCGTTCCAGCCGCCGCAAACTGTACTTTCTCTATCTTCATGCAAAAAGCGCCCTGCGGTTTTTTTTATCCCCCGTATACCGCCGGGTTCGCCGAATATAGCGGTGTAAATTTTGGGGATTTCGAATTCCTGCCCAGTTCCTATGGTCGGGAAAACTCTGATAAACTTCCTCCGCGCACCACCTGGAAGTTTACTCGATTATGGGCAATCCCCTCTTATTTGCAATCATCAGCCTGACCCTGACCCTTGTTTTGGGCATCCCCGCCGCGTTCCTTGCCGAACGCCTGGGTATCATGGATATGCCCGGCTCCGCGCCGCATAAACAACACGCCCGTCCCACACCATTGGCGGGCGGAATTTTGCTTGCCATTGTTCTCTTGATTTTAGTCATCGCCTTTCGCGGCTCCCTCAGCCCCGCCATGCTGACGGTTTCCCTCGGAGCCCTTATGATCTTCCTGTTTGGGTTATGGGACGATTACAAAGGACTGTCTGCCGGACCGAAACTGATCGGGCAGTTGATCGCCTCCGCGATTCTGATCGGCTCCGGCGTGCAGGTCCGCTTTATGACAGTCCTCTTCGAACCGCTGGGGTTTCCCGCCTTTCTCACGCAGGCTCTGAACGTGGCATTGACCCTCTTCTGGCTCGTCGGCATCACCAACGCCATGAACCTGATTGACAGCATGGACGGCATCGTCGCCGGGCTGGGTGTCATCGCCTCCGCCTTTTTCCTCAGCGCGGCGAGCCTCTCGCGCCAACCGCCACTTGCATTTATGACCGCGGGCATGTTGGGCATTTGCATCGGTTTGTATTTTTGGAACGCCGTCATTGTAAAATTCTTTCTCGGCGACTCAGGAGCGCAGACAATCGGATTCCTGCTCGCCTGTTTCGGCATCCTTTACAACCCGCTGGGTCGCAGCCCTGAGTCTTCGTGGATCGTGCCCATCATGCTGTTGAGCGTCCCGATCTTCGACACCACGCTGGTGGTGCTTTCCCGCCTTCGCAGAAAACAACCCATCGGCACGGGCAGGCGCGACCATACCTTTCACCGCTTCATCATGTTCGGCATCCAGCCGCGCCATGCCGTGCTCGCCGTTCACCTGATGGCATTGATCCTCGGAGGGCTTGCATTCTTCACGCTTTATCTCACTCCGCCAGTCGCGCTCACAATATTCATCGCTGCCATCTTCGGCGGCGCCCTTTTTCTCCTCTGGCTCGAACGCAAGCCCGCCATGAACGATGAATAGGTTTTCATAATGCAACCCTCAAAACGGCTCCCCGCCTATTTGCTCTTCCTGACCATCGGCGCATTCATCGCATTATTCGTTTTACTTGCCTCTCCATCCGACCCGAAGAATGCAGTCTTTCTTGGATATTCCCTCGAGCGGATTCTCCTCGGGCTGGGAATTCTTCTCCCCGGAATCGCGCTTCTCTACCTGACCTTGAGCCTGTCTCGCCGACCCGAACATTCCCTGCGCCTGTGGGCGGATTTCACCCAGCGCGGGCGCATCGGCGATATGATATTTTTTATTTCACTTGCAGCATTTCTCACTGGTTGGATTCTGCTCCTTATGCCGTCCTACCGCCTCGGCGGGCTGGCAGGATACATTCAAAGGTTGGCTTCCATCATCGGCTGGCTGGCAGGTTCGGGCGCGGTCACGAGCGGGATCATCCTCTTTGAAAGAAAAAATCTTTTATCGAAACCCAATCCGCAGAGTCGAATCATCCTGAGGGTTGCATTCATCCTCTTTGCGTTTTTCGTTTTCAGTTTCGCGTTGATCGCCGTCACCGGCATTGGCATTGTTTATCCCGCCGACTACTGGTACGGCGCGGGCGTGCCTTTGCTCGGTTTGCAGGTTTTGTTTTGTTTGTTTATTGGCGCGGTCTTTCTATTGCTTGAACATGGCGCGGTTGTGCCGCAAACTTCAGTTTGCGCTTTGCGCGGGGACAAATTGAAGTTTGTCGCACCGCGCAAAACCTTCGCAATTGACGCGCTCATCTTTATTGCCATCTGGCTGATTGCCGCCTGGCTCTGGGCGCGACAGCCCCTGCACCCGAACTACTTCATGCCCGATACCGCAGATAATGTAATTTATCCCTACTCCGACGGCGCGACCTTCGACCAGGGCGCGCAATATCTATTGATCGGGCAGGGATTGTTCAACGGCGGATTCTTTGAACGCCCGTTGTACAGCGTATTTCTTGCCTACCTTCATCTTGCCTTCGGGCAGGATACTGTTTTATTGATGACCGCCCAATCTGCATTCCTCGCCGTTTTACCCGCGGTTGTCTATTTGATCGGCAGGGAATTGCACAGCCGTTCGTTTGGCGTAACGGCTGGATCGTTGATCGCCTTGCGCGGCATAAACGCGTTGATCTCGGCAAAATGGATTGACACTGCCAGCCCCAAAATGATGCTGACGGATTTCCCCACTGCTGTTTTGATATCCATCTTTCTTTTGCTTTTCATCAAATGGGTCAGGCAGCCTGCGCGCCTGGGGCTGCTGGCGTGGATGGGCGCGGTCTTTGGGCTGGCGATCATGGTTCGCACGCACGCGTTTGCGCTCCTGCCCGCTGTGTTGGTCTTCATCCCCTTTGTGTTGAAGTTGCGCTGGAAGGGTTTCGTGTTGACCGGGTTTTTGCTTTTGCTCGGGCTGTTTGCCCTGACCCTGCCCTGGGAAATTCGCAATCAATCGAACGGGATTCCGATGTATTCATCGTATTACTCCCGCCTTGTAGTCATTATCCGCTCCCGGTACGGGTTGGATGGGAATACATCCGTTCCCCGGCATGATTCGGACTCTCTCCATGCTGAAATGGTCGCGCGCGCAACCTCCCGTCAGCGTGTGTTGAGTATTTCCGCCGAACCCTTCTGCGATTCCATGTTGTGTTCCATTGCCAATCATATGGCGCATAACATAATCACCTCCATCGTTTCCCTGCCATCCTCGCTGACTTTCGACGACCTGTGGAATACCGTCAAAGCCGATACGCCGTTTTGGAAAAAAGGCTGGAATGAAGGGCGGCTTGGCGCGTCGGGGTATGGGATGATCCTATTCAACCTGGGTTTAATTTCGGTTGGCGCAGGGTCCATTTGGCGGCGCGCCGGTACGTTGACACTCCTGCCGGTTTTGATCTTTTTGGCGTACCTGTTCGTCAATTCCCTCGGCATCACCTCAGGCGGAAGATACGTCGCCCCTGTGGATTGGATCGTCTATCTGTACTACATCGCTGGCGGTTTGCAATTGGTGCGTTGGTTATTCGAGGGCGCGGGCTATCTATCGCAAAATGATCTGGTGGAAAAGGCAAACGAATCGTTTCCAGACTGGTCAATGGGGACGTATCTCAGCCTCCTGCCGACCTTCGGCTTTATTCTTGCAGTTGGTTTATTGCTGCCCGCTTCTGAATGGTTTGTTCTAACCCGTTATCAAACAAAATCCCGGCAGGATGTTCTTGCCGGTTTGGAGGCGTCGGGTTTATTGGAAAAATCCGGTTACACATCCGAGGAACTGTCCACATTTCTGACTCAACCGGATGCGATGATCCGCACGGGGCGCGCGTTGTATCCGCGTTATTACCGCGCAAGCGAAGGCGAACCGGATCGAAGCACCTATTACCGCTATCTCGATTACCAGCGCCTGGTATTTACCCTCATCGGTCCCGATAACCCCATACCGGAAGGCGTCGTCATTCCCGGCGCCCCGCCGCCTTTTGGCTTTCATGCAGAGGATGTGATCGTGGTGGGGTGTTGGAACACTACCTACTACGCTCCCTTCCTTGATGCGGTGATGGTCTTTGTAACCTCCGATGAAGGATACATTTATACGCGTTCTCCGGGCGCGTCTCTGCAATGTCCATTGCCAGAGCCTAAGTAGAGAACAGGTCACGCCTCAAAACGTGACCTGTTTTTTTATTCCATCTCGATGCGGCTGGGAACGCTTCCCGCCTCGACCCAGGCTTGGGCAGTCTCTTCAATGTTCGCCCAGCGGACGAAGTTGTAGCCATTCATCTCGTTGAAAAATGTAGTGATCTCTGCCATGCC
>DAOTXI010000225.1:0-1541 GCA_034435475.1 Anaerolineales bacterium | reverse complement strand
AACGGCAATCAGGTCGAAGTTCGCATAACGGAACGCCAGTTCTTCACCCACCGTCGGCATCTCCTTCGGGTCAGCCGTCAGCGTGATCGGAAGCGGGAAGAGCGTCCCGTCTGCGAGGCGCATCTCCCTGAGCACGCGCTCGTAATCGGCCTTGCCCATGAAGGTCGTCAGCGGAGAAAACCCGCCGGTGGCGATCAGTTCGAGGTCGCACAGGTTACGCATGGTGATTTTGATGGAAGGCAGTTTGCCGGCGCGCGCGATCAATTCGTCGCGTTCGGCGCCTTTCGCTACCAGGTCCACCAGTTTTCCACCATAGGGGGGGATGAGATTTGCTTTTGCCATATTTTCTCCATTCAAGTTAAGACTTCCGATGTCAGCAAACTCGGAAGTCTGTTATTCACGCGCTTATTATACTCCAAAATTCAGCGGGTGAATTTTGGAGAGGTTGTAGGACAAGTCTATAGACTTGTCCTACATGGATGTCAACGCCGTTTTGAAATTCTCGAACGCATCTTCTTCGGAAGGATCAGCCCGGTACGCCATGGCGAGATAATACGCCATGTAATCGCCGAAGAGGATCAGGGTCCAAAGATTGGCAATGACGGAATCCCCGCGCCCTTCGATCACATCGGTATTGAGGGCTTCGAGCATGAAAGCCTGGCGCATTAAATCGGAACGCATTTTATTGCGCGGATGGTCGCCGGGCGCTTTCATAAAGAGAGTCATGGTGTGGGCGTTAAGTGTTGGGTTTGGGTTGATGGTCGCGATCAAGGTGTTGTGCGTCGCTTCGGGGATGATCTCGAAGTTGGCGCCAGCCTTGGCAAGTTGATTGATCTGGGTCTTCCAGCGGCGTGCTACAGGGGCAAGTAATTCCGTGCCGACGAAGGTCACCCAACGTCCCACCAGTTGGCCGGCATAACGTTTGGCGGGATTTTTCGCCGCGATCACTTCGGGGACGATGTGCTGCTGTGAACGCTTCATCATCGCGACGGCTTCGGCTACATCTGTGGACGGGTCGGGGATCAAGCCGAGGCGGGCGAAGAGGGCGAGAGTCAACGCGAAGGGATAGGCGATGGCGGACGTGTCCATGCCGGGGTGGGTGAAGTTCCAAACGGGGAGGTTGTTGGCTTGGGCGCGTTTGGTCAACTCGCCGCCGGTGGAGATGACCATCAATTGGCATCCGTTTTTCTGGGCAGACTCAAAAACATCCAATACTTCTTCTGAGTTGCCAGAATGTGAAATACATACAACCAATGTTTTCTTCGTGGCGTATGCGGGTAAACCATAGCCACGATGGACGCTCACGGGCAGAGAAAGGCTTGAGAAAACAGAAGCAACTACCAGTTCGGCAGAAGAGCCGGAGTCGCCCATGGCGGATAGGATGATGTTTTGGATGTCGTCATAATTTGGAAGCGGCAACGTCTGCGCCAACTCCCATGCCCCTTGAAGTTGACCGGGCAAACCGTCAATTTGGGCGCGCATGTTTTGGCGGTCGATTTGTTTGAAGAGGTCGAGGTCGTCTAGGTTCATGTATGTAGGGA